>JALSIL010000559.1 GCA_026990095.1 Lysobacterales bacterium | reverse complement strand
TATTTCTCCGACCATGATAATGTCGGGATCTTGACGCATTAATGTCCTTATGCCGCTGGAAAACTCTAAACCAATTTTTGGATTCACCTGCATTTGGTTGAGTTCTTGAAACACCATTTCGATGGGATCTTCAACCGAGGAAACATTGACCGATTCAGTGGCTAATTTACGCAAAGTGGAATAAAGAGTGGTGGTTTTTCCCGAACCAGTAGGACCGGTGACCAAAACAATACCATGCGGACGGTTAATCATTTGCAGCCATTGTTTGACTTCACTCTTAGAAAATCCCAAATCTTCATAGTTCTCAACCACTGCATCGGGGTCAAAAATACGCATAACGCACTTTTCTCCAAATGTAGTTGGCATGGTTGAGACACGTAATTCGACTTCTTTATTTTCTGAAGTTAATGTTTTGATGCGTCCATCTTGCGGTTTGCGTTTTTCTGCCACATCAATACGCGACAATATTTTGATGCGACTGACAACAGCACCCATAACAAGTGTTGGTAAAACATAAACATTGTGTAATCGCCCATCAATGCGGAAACGCACTTTTGATTCTTCGCGTTTGGGTTCGAGGTGAATATCACTGGCACGTTGTTCAAAGGCGTATTGCAATAACCAATCGACGATATTGACAATGTGCTGGTCATCAGCGGTTAAATTGCCCTTACTGCCGAGTTTGACCAGTTGCTCTAGGTTTAATATCGGGTCAACAGAACGGTTTTTGTGTTGTTTCTGAGCATGTTTTACTGATTTATTGACACCATAGAATTCAAAAAGTAGCCGCTGTATGTCTAAAGGGTTGGAATGCACACGTATAACTTTCAGGCGTAATATACGTTGCAGTTCTTCCAGCCAGGAGGTGTCGGTGGGTTCTGCCACAGCAAATGTCATCGTACCTGGGGTTATATCCACAGGCAATATTTTATGTTTGGTGGCATAAGCTTGAGAAACAGCATCAGTAACCTTGTTGACATTGACCTTAGTTGGATCAACTTTCAAATAAGCCAGACCATTCATTTCAGCCACAAATTGCGTAATAAACTCAATGGATAATGGTTTTCCCGTCTTTTCATTGATGAGTTTATAATCGGATAAGGTGACATAGGGATGAACAGAGGTCACTGAGGTTAGTTTGGCATTGCGTAATATTCTTTGTGCCGAACTTTTATCAATTATGGCTTCTTTATACAACGCTTTTACGATTGCTGTGATTGAAGCAGCTAGAGATTTTTCCATTGTCATGTGTTTTTTAAAAGTAATTTGGGTAATTCTGTACCTAACATTTTGGTTAAGTTCTTTTCTGTTAACACATCTTTAATTTTCCCGCTTAAGACTTTAGATTCCCCACAGAACATAATAATATGCGAACAGTATTGTTGCACGTATTGTATATCATGCGTCACCATTATAATGGCTTTTTTTTGTGATAGTTCCTTAAGTTTTTGCATTAACTTGTAGCGAAAAGCTAAATCCAAATGATTCAATGGTTCATCCAGTAGCATCACATCACTGTCTTGAGCTAAAATTGTTGCCAATTCAACCTTACGTAATTCTCCTCCAGAAAGTGCCATAATGCTTTTTTTAGCTAAACTTGTTAATTCCATATCGCCCAATGCTTGGGTTATGATTTCTAAGTTCGGCGTTGTATTTTTATGCCAAGCGTATCGACCATAAGAAACAGCTTGTTGAACATTGCAGTCTAAGCTGGATTCTTGAACTTGAGGCAAAAGAGAAACCAGTTGTGCTCGCGTAAGAAACTCAAGACTCTTTAACTCAAATCCACCTATCTTGATACTGCCCTGTGAATACGCTTGTAACCCTGCAAGAGTATGGAGCAAGGTGGTTTTTCCTGCACCGTTTTGTCCTAAAATCGCCCAAAACTGCCCTTTTTCTATCCTGAGGCTAAAATTAGATAACAGCAATTGCTCATCCATTTTTTGAGATAAACCTTGAACCTCTATCATGTTCTTTTACGCAAAAGATAGATAAAAACAGGAACCCCAAAAAAAGCAGTAAAAACACCCACAGGAAGTTGAACCGGTGCCACAACCGTTCGTGCAAGCGTGTCAGCCAAAAGCAAAACAATGGCACCAATAAGTGCAGAAAGGGGAATTAATAAGGCGTGTACGTTGCCAACAAGCAAACGGGCTAAATGGGGCACGACCAAGCCAACGAAACCAATTGTTCCAGACATTGATACTGCAACAGCGGTAAATACAGAAGTGCTTAGTAAGATAATTAGGTTAATTTTTTGTACGTTTACGCCACTTTTTAGGGCAAAAAACTCCCCACGTGCAAGTAAGTCTAACTCTCTATTGTAGGCATAAACCCAAATTGAGCCACTGACGAGAATCACAAGAGGATAAATCAAAGCCGAAGAATAACTCAAATCACCCATCAACCAAAAAAGCATGGATTTAGTCGAAGCACTAGGACTCAAGGTGAGAGTCATGCTGATAATTGCACCGTAGGCAAAAGCAATAACAACACCACTGAGCAGCAAATTTTGTGTATTGAGTGTTCTTTTAGATGACAGCAGTAGCAACAACCCCAATGAAAGTAAAGCAGCAACAAAGCCGATAGTCACAAAAAGCCAAAAAGGAAGAATTATACCCGCAGCTATTATGGCTAATTGTGCGCTTGCTGATGCGCCTGATATGCCTAATATATAGGGATCAGCCAAAGGATTTTTTACGAGGTTTTGAATAAGCAAGCCCGCCAATGAAAGCAACCCACCAACACTGATAGCATTGACAACTCGAGGTAAGCGAATTGAGAATATAATATCATCCCATTTATCAGAAAATAAAATTTCAGATAAGGGAATGTGTTGCGACCCCGATAATAAAGCAAAAATAATACAAAGGATTAAAGCTAACAGCAAAAAAAGAATCACACTCGCTTTTTTCATTTACTTGCAGATGAAACTTTTATTTGGTTTTTTAGGTGCATCAAAGACATGTGCTAGCATCGTATTTTCACTATCGGGATTTGGGTATTACATTAATTCTACCGAAGCAATCTGTTTTTTATTTAATCTCATTTTAGCATTACCATTTTTATACAGACTCTCAATAGTAAGTGATTTGGCATCAATCTTTCTGAGGTAACCAATAATAGGACGACCTCTTTTGGTTTTTATTCTCAATTTCTTATTCAATACAGAGGGTAATTTTTGCATTGAAATCACACGTGATTTTGACTTCCCTGTTTTGAAAACCACTGCTTTTAAGTAATTTTTAGTTGTTTTTTCCTCTTTAAGTTTACGCTGTCTTGCAATTTTTTCTCTTTCAAGAATTTCATTCTTTAAACGTTCGGTATCAATTCTTGTGTAATCAATATCAACTAATTTAGCCATAAAATAATCAGAGTTTGCAGTCGATATTTCCAACTGTGACTTTTCATACAGTTCAATTTGCTCTTGCTTAACAAAATCCGAAACATATTTTCGTTCATCAAGCGTGATAATGGCGTTAAATTCTATGTCTGGAGCTAGCATCCTTTGGTAGCGTTGAGACAAGTCATCAGGCAATTGTTTTGAATAGTATGTTCTTAAATATTGTTGCAAATGCTCAGCAGAGCTTAAGCGGTATTTCGCAAAAGAGCCACCGTAATTTTGAGCACAAATGTTGTTTCTTTTGAGGTTAAAGCCATTATCAAGGTAGTTGTAAAACAACTTATCAATAACAAGGTCTTCCAGAATCAGTTGATTTTCAAAATAGGCCACCTTTAAATTGCTCGACCATGTTGATGAAAATAATTCATCAGCTGTCACAACTAAATCCACATCAACACTGCCATTGGATTGCCGCGAATAGTACAAATCGAGATTAAATGTTTGATTTTTATCGATTAATTTTTCCCAAGAATCTTTAGGAAAAACCGTATAACTGTCTTTTTTACAGCCAAAACTGCCTGCATAGCCTGCCAAATACATCCACAGACTTCTTTCTTGTAAAGAGTCATAAACATCACTGGCGTGATTATTCAGATATGCTCCATTAACTGAAATGGATATAAATTCAGGCAAGAGTGTCTTTAATTTATTCGCAGAATTTTTAAAGAGAAATAAAGGTGTGGTTTCAATAGTAATAGAACTAATATTATAAGACTGTTTATAATTTTCTGGAGTGAATTTTAAGTTTCTAATAGTAATTAAACCACCTAAACTGGTGCTAATTGAGCCATATTGCCACTCACCCAGTCTTGAGGCATGATTAATCATTGCTTTAGCAAATACATTTGCATTGTAAAAGTAACGCCATGTTGGGTATGACAAGACCACAACTAATGTTAGTATAAATCCTACAAATTTATTTTTCATTTTTCTCTCAACTTGGTCTATTTTCCTCACTTGGATTTCACATAAAAGGCTCTGCAAAGCCAAAAAAGTAGGTAATCATTATCGTTTGTATTTGCTTGGATGACAACCCTACATCTGGAAAACTGCCTACATTCTTATAGTTTTTATAAAAATCAGGGTGGTTTGTTGGCAACGGCGTTTTCCCTTGACGCAATTGGAAACTACTCGAATACCTAAAAGGCCAAATATCTAAAACAGGCAAAGAACGAGAAACATTGGCAATAAGTCCACTAAAAAAGCTCAGTACTGGTATTTTTTTATTGGCAGCTATTGTCCATGAATTTCCAGGCAACATGTCTATTTGAATTTTTTTTGTCAGCAACTCTGCCATGGGCTTTGATTCGATAATCAAGCCAGATTCCGTGTTAAGAACATCTGAACGGTGATCAAAATTATGAGAGCCAATTAAGGATATATTTTTATCAATGACAATGGATTTAGCATGAAGCCCAAAACGCGTATCTTTGTTTGCAAATTCTTCACCAAACATCTGGGTTTTATAATTAGGTGACTGTTTGTATTCAAATATATTTAAGCCTATTTTTTTCAAATATTTCTTTTTATGTTTAAAAGAAATGGCATAAACATAAAAAGCGTCGGTTGAAGACAAACTATTTGTTGAAACTGTTATGTCAACGTTTGGTTTTTTCTTGTGCAACGATTTGAGCGATTTATAAGCCTTTTTACTTAAAACCAAATAGGGGGTTTGCATTAAAAGGCTTGATTGAGCGGATAAAATTAACTCCTTAATTTTCAAACTCATTTGTTTGTATTGTGTTTTTGCTTTTTTATTTTTGAGAAATAGTTTTTCAGGAGAGTCACTAAAATATTCCACTGCATCTACCGAAATTGCAGTGTCCACAAATAATTTTTGAATTCTATCATAATCAAAAGCCCTTAAATTTAAACGTATTGCGTTTATTTTTTGAGGAATCAACAAACCAGACTTACTTTCTTGATTATTTAAAATCCGATAAACTATGTCATCTAAGTTCTCTAGTGGAACCACCCAAGGAGATTGCCAAAAATGATTGAATGATTGTTTCATTTCTAATGCAACTTTACCAGTTGCCAATGCATCTCTGTCACGGTAATTAAATTTTTCATCCCAGTCAAAATAACGGTTTTGGTAGTTGCGTCCACCATTAATGCCATATTTATTATCCACTAAAAAAAGTTTATTGTGCATGCGTCGATTTAGACTGGATAAACAACATGCCAATGCACTAAAAAAATCAAATACAGAGGTATGACCTTCATTAAAAGTTGGATTAAACAATTTAACCGTAAAGTTTTCATGCAAAGTGGCAAGCTCTGCCAAAAACCAGCTGTTACCCATTGAAAATAGTTGGTCAATAATGATATTAACTTTCACACCCCGTTTTGCCGCTTCTAATAACTCCGACAATACCAAATGTCCTGCTTCATCATTAACCCAAATGAATGTTTGAATATCAATACTCTTTTGTGCCGCTTTTATAAGGTGTAAACGAATCAACAATGACTCTTCACCGTTCTCCAACAAAGTAACATAGTCTTGTTTGTTGTGAATGCTTGATTGGTATAATTGACTCAGTGGCGTGTCAATAGCACAACGAGTTATATCGGTGATAGGGCATTTTATGGTCTTGTCTTTTTTGATTTGCGTTAGTTGATTTACCTGTTGTATAACTTTTTGGCTCGGGTGGCAAGCAGTTAAAGCAAGAATTGAAATTAATAAAATAAATCGAATCATAAAACAAGCTGTATTTCCGTATCAGCATACGATGCCAAGGCTAAACTATAGCCTGTTATGCCATTATGCGTTGTTAGATTCATTCCATTCATCGTGGTTACCAGTTGTTTGTTTTGATGCAAATAGTTTTGTGACAAATAATACCACAAGCGACCACCTTCTGCCTTGCAAACGGCTTCTTTTAAGCTCCATAGTGTGTAAAATAATTGACAAGCATGTTTTGGCTTTAATGATTTTATTAGCTCAAACTCCTCTAAATGGTAATAACGCTTGGCAAGGGCTAAGTAATTTCTCTTGTTGTTGATGTATTCCACATCAACGCCAAGTGCTTGCGAGTTATTAAAGGCTTGCACCACCACGTTTTTTGAGTGACTAACTGAAAAGTGTACGCCTTTAATCATTGGCTTACCATTGGAGTTATAAGTAATATCGCCTTTATTAATGTCTTTATGCAAATAATATGACAAATTTTTATGCAACAACTTGGCTTGTTTTTTTAGGTCTTTGGGGTTTTGATAAATGTGCAGGTAAATCATTTTTTAGGCTGGATTTTTATTTCCCCTTGCTTTGCTGGGTATTTGCCTTTTACGTCTTTATAAAATGCTTTGATTATTTCCATATCGGCATCAATATCACCTGTTGGCATAAAACTGTCTTTAATACCTACTTCGCGGTTTTCGAAATCCAAAACCGCCATAGCGATAGGGATTTTTGCTTCCAGTGCGATATAATAAAATCCCGTGCGCCAATATTTGCTATTTGAACGTGTGCCCTCAGGAGCTAACGCCAAAGCTATTTTTTCTTGCGAATTGATAAATTGTGCCATTCGAGTGGTTAACTTTGTTGTTTTGCTTCTATCGACACCAAAACCTCCCAAGGCCTTAAATAAGTATTTTTGTGGCCATTTAAATAAGGCATCTTTGCCCATATAGCGAAAAGGGACTCCTGCTGAAAAAATATAAAATATCCCCAAAGGAAAATCCCAGTTGCTGGTGTGTGGGTAGGCAATAACCACATAACGGGGTTCTTTTGGAAAATTATTAATGGTTTTCCATTTGAAAACTGTTAACCAAAAGTGGCAAAATTTTTTAAGCATCGTCAAAAGGCTCCGTATTTGAGGCAACCATGGTTAAAATATCGTAGCTAGCCACAACAACATCCTCTTGGTTTGTTATAGAAACATCCCACCGAACCTCTCCATAACCTTTTCCACGTCGGTAAGATTTTTGTTTGCAGGTTAATTTTACCCTTAAATCATCCCCAGGGTAAACCGGTTCGGTAAAACGCAAATCATCCAGTCCATAATTTGCCAAAACAGGTCCCTGTGAAGGTTCAACAAATAATCCTGCTGCCATTGAAACAATAAAATAACCGTGTGCAACACGCCCATCAAAAAATGGATTTTCAGCTGCCGCTTTGCCATCCATGTGTGCATAAAATTTATCCCCACTTAAATCAGCAAATTTCTCAATATCATCCAAAGTAATGGTTCTGGATTCTGAAATCAAACTTTGCCCCACTTTAAGTTCCTCAAAATAGAGTTTAAATGGGTGTTTGGGTGCTTTTATTGTCTTAGCATTGCCAATGTATTTTTGGCAAATACGGCTAATCGTTGTGGGCGAACCTTGTAAAGCGGTGCGTTGCATGTAGTGCATAACGCCACGAATCCCACCCATTTCTTCACCGCCACCTGCTCGTCCTGGACCGCCATGAGTCATGTGCGGAAGCGGAGAACCATGCCCCGTTGAAAATTCAGCAGAATCTCGATTGATTAACACCATACGACCATGAAAACTGGCGGTATTCATCACTAACTCACTGACAATTTCATCATCATACCCAAAGATTGAACCCACTAACGAACCTTGTCCCATATTGGCAAGTTGGGCAGCTTCATCCAACGAATCATAAGGCATTAAAGTGGAAACAGGACCAAAAGCCTCAATGTCATGCACTTGTGTGTCTTCTAATGGGTTTTCACACGCCAGTAAAATGGGATTAATAAAAGCTCCCGCTTTGCTATCGGCTCCAATGGTTTCGACTTCATCGGGGTTGCCGTATATAAATTCAGCGTATTTGGATAATTCCGCTACACGTTCACGTACCTCACTGCGCTGGGATTCACTGGCAAGCGAGCCCATTTTTACGCCTTCGGTAAGCGGATCGCCTATCACTATACGCGCCAACCTCTCACTGACTGCATCTGCCACAGGTGAGAGTAATTCTCGCGGCACAATGGCTCGGCGAATGGCGGTGCATTTTTGCCCGCATTTAACCGTCATTTCACGCACCACTTCTTTGACATAAAAATTAAACTCTGGTGAGTCTATTATTGTATCAGGTGTTAAAATAGAACAATTCAGTGAATCGGCTTCCATAGTAAACCGCACAGAATTTTGCATGATATTTTTATTTGATTTCAAATACTGACCTGTTGTTGCAGAGCCAGTAAAAGCCACGGCATCTTGGCAATCCAAATTATCCAGCAAATCACCAGTTGAACCACATATTAACTGCACAGCACCCTCTGGCAAAATACCCGATTCAATAATGGCAT
>JALSIL010000558.1 GCA_026990095.1 Lysobacterales bacterium | reverse complement strand
ATACGTAATTGGAGAAATTTTATATCCCACGACCATAGGCGTTTTGCATAACATGGCTTCTAGTGCCACTGTTCCAGATGCCAACAGGGTAAGGTTTGCGGCTTTTAAGACTTGTGTGGCATCATCAAACATGTCGATTTTTAAATCATTATCATTGGCGACCTTTTGAATAAAGTTTCTTTTTTCTTGAGTGGTATTGGCTGAAATTATTTGTAATTCAGGGTTGGTCTGTTTGAGTTGCTTAGCTGTTTTAATAAAAATTTGCGTGTGTGCTTTGAGTTCGTTGTTTCTTGAGCCTGGCAAAACAGCGAGTACTGGATTTTTGTTATCCAGTGCCAATACCTTTTTAGCTTTTTCTTTGTCTATATCAAGTGAGATGTTTTCTGCCAAAGGATGCCCAACAAAGATAGCTTTGCCACCATGTTTTTCATAGTATTGTGGCTCAAATGGAAACAAAGTCATTACTAAATCGGTTAATTGGCTTATTTTTATTGCTCTTTTTTCTCGCCATGCCCAGATGGATGGACTTACGTAGTGAATAATTTTTATGCCTTGTTTTTTTAATTTTTTTTCTATGGGAAAATTTAAATCAGGTGCATCAATACCAATAAATAAATCGAGTTCTGATGCACTAATCTTAGTAACGATATTTTTGCGTAGTTTTAATAATTTAGGTAATTTTTTAATCACTTCACTAATGCCCATGATAGCGAATTCCTTATTGGAACAAATCAAATTTAATCCTGCTTTGACCATTTTATCGCCACCTACTCCAAAAAATTCAAGCTGAGGGTTAAGCTCACGTAAGCCCATAATCAAATCAGCACCAAGTGCATCACCTGAGTCTTCTCCTGCGATAATGGCAATTTTAGTATGACTGCTTTTCATTTAGTAACCAACAAATGAAGCAACAGAGTTAAAATCTATTTTTCTCATTCTCTTATAACCATACCATACCGCTGGATAACCTTGTATTTCCAATGCTTGGGCGACCACTTGTTTATTTCCCACCTGTTCCATATCTATGTAGTTAAATTCAATGCCTGCTTGTTTAAGTTTTTGTTTTAGATTTGTGCAAGATTTGCACCACTGTGCACCATATATGGCTATTGTTGGCGTTCCATCGGCACGAAAATGTTTTTGGTACAACGGCTTTTCTACTGGTGTCAAGTAACGTGAACCAAAAACTTTACCAAGCATGGCTCCCATCTGTAGTTTTGAACTGTTACCAAGCTTTTCGCTGCCAGCTAAAATAAGTGGAATTTTTCTACCCATTGATCGCCATATTTTTACCCATTCATCATCGCTTTGCTCAGGGTCAATCTGGTGGTGGTCAAATGGAACGCCTCTTGACTTTAAATCAGACAGTACTTGGTGACACGGTGTGCCACAGTTTTTAGTTGTGAAAACCACCACAATTGCTTCACCATTGTCATTAAAAGCTTCTCCTTTATTGCCAAATGATGGCGGATTATTCCAGAAATACCACCCAACAAGACCCAAAACAATTAATTTAACTAAGCCAGATAAAAATGAACTGTTGGTCTTTTTATGTATCACAGTTGTTTGATTATAACGGGGTTTTTCTTCCCAATTTATGTATATTGGTTTTTCACTGACTGGCTTGTTTTTAAATAAATTAACTAATTTTTTAATAAAACTTTGCCTATGTTTGGTCTCTGGAGTTTGTTCTTTTTCTTTGGCAAAGTATGTTTTGGCAGGTTCTAACTTAATCTCTACACCACTGTCTTGTAATAGTCGTTTGATTTCATAGGCTTTTGCATGTTCCATGGACTCATGCAAGATTTGTGACTCTCTTGAATTAATCAATTTAAGAGCTTGAGTTGGGGTAATATCTGAATGTTGACCTATTCGCTCAGCAGCGATAGCTTTATCAATTTGCTTTTTATAGCGTCCGGTAATAATGATTCTGAACTGATTGTGCTCCATCACTTGTTCCCTTACCGAACAATGCTTCGGCTACTGGAGTTGATAAAATCAACCATTAATTGTACGCATGGGTGCTTATCTGCTAGTTTCTGCATTTCAATTAATGCATCCGTTAAACGCAAGTCAGATTTGTATAAATAACGAAAGGCTTTTTTCAGTGCACTGATGTCTTCTTGACTATAGCCACGGCGTTTGAGCCCTTCAGCATTGATTATGCGCGGTTTTGCTGGACTGCCTTGTGCCATGACATACGGTGGTAAATCTTTTTGAAAATTTGTATCCATTGCCGTAAAGGCATGTGCACCTATTCGACAAAATTGGTGTAACTTTGTAAAACCACCAAGAATAACATAATCATCCAAATGCACATGACCTGCTAAAGTGGCACAATTGGCAATAATAATATTATTTGCCAAGACACAATCGTGGGCGATATGAACATACGCCATTATCCAATTGTCATCGCCAATTTGTGTTAAACCTTTATCATCAACTGTGCCACGGTGGATGGAAACGTATTCGCGGATTGTGTTGTTATTTCCTATCAGGGTTCGCGTTGGTTCTCCCTGATATTTTTTATCTTGAGATTCTTCGCCAATAGAGCAATATTGAAAGATGCGATTATTTTCACCAATATCCGTGTGCTTTGCGATGGTTGCGTGGTGTTTTATTTCTGTCCCCTTACCAATGGTGACATCTGCCTCAATTATAGTATAAGCACCTATCTTGACATCATCGGCAATTTGAGCGGATTCGTCAATTATGGCTGTTGGGTGTATTAATTGACTCATGGCTAGCTTTTACTGGCACACAACAACTCAGCTTTAGCAACCACTTTTCCATCAACAGTAGCTTGACAAACGTATTGCACCATATTGCGCATTCTGCGTTTTATTGTTGTATGTAAATGCAGTTGATCTCCAGGAACCACCGTTTTGGTGAATTTTGCCTTATCCACTTTAACTAAGTAAAAGATGTCTTCTTCATCGGTTAACTCGCCTATGGCTAAACGCGACAATATTCCTGAGGCTTGTGCCATAGCTTCTATTATCAATACACCTGGCATAACTGGATATTTTGGAAAGTGCCCATTGAAGTGGGGTTCATTAAACGTGACATTTTTTATGGCAGTCAAGTGTTCACCAAGTTTATAATCAATCACTCTATCCACTAATAAAAAAGGGTATCTGTGTGGTAACAATTTCATTATTTTTGTAACTTCAACACTGTTTAGTGTATTGTTTTCTTCTGTCATTTTCTGCTCTCTTGCTTTTCCAAACGCGTTAGTCGTTTAGCTATTTTGTCTAATTGTTTAATTCTCACCGCACTTTTTCGCCAATCTGATGTTTCTTGCAGAGGTGAAACCGAACTATAACTTCCTGGTTTTTTTATACTACGCGTCACTAACGCCATGGATTGCAGTGTCACATTATCACAAACCTCTATGTGTCCAATTATACCCACACCGCCTCCTATTAGGCAATTTTTACCAATTTTAGCAGACCCTGCCACTGCAGAACAACCCGCCATTACCGTATGAGCACCTATCTTAACATTGTGGGCTATTTGTATCTGATTATCTAGGTGGACATCATTTTCTAAAACGGTATCATCCATAGTCCCTCTATCAATTGTTGTGTTGGCGCCAACTTCGCAATCATCTCCAATAACAACAGCCCCCAGTTGTGGCACTTTTACCCACTTGTCTTTATCTCGTGCTAAACCAAAGCCATCCGCTCCAATAATACAGCCTGGGTGCAGTATAACATTTTCACCCAGCGTGCAATCATCTGAAATAACAACATTTGGTTTTATTAAGCAATTTTTACCTATACGGCAATTATTTCCAATCGTCACACGTGCTTCTAATACTGTTTCATCCGCTATGTTCGTATTTTCTCCAATTATTGAATATGCCCCAATGTGAACATTTTTTCCAATAATGGCAGATTTTGCAATTACAGTATTCGAGTGAATTTCTCGAAATTGACCTTTTTCTTTTTGAAAAAGAGCAGCTACCTTTGCAAAGGTAACATACGGGTCTTGGGCAATAATTTGATTGCCTTTAAAGTGTTTGCTGTTTTCCTGACTAAGAATTACAATACCAGCCTTTGTTGCAGCAAGCAGTGATGTGTATTTTGAGTTGGACAAAAAACTAATGTGATGAGACTTTGCCGAGTCCAGCGTGGCAACAGCACTTATTTTGTGGTTAGAATTGCCTTGAAATTCTGCATCGAATTTTTGAGCTAACTCCCCTAGACTAATTTTCATTCTTATCTTTTTCTTTGAGTATCTGAAGTATTTCATCGGTGATATTCATTTCATCACTAACGTACAAGATTGCATTAATGAGTATCGCATCATAACCATTATCTTTGGCGTATTGCTCTACTGTTTTGTTTAGGTCATCTTGTATTTTACTTAATATCTGATTTTTTCGAATACTGATTGCATCTTTTAAGTCTTCTTTTGCTCGTCTGATTTGCCTATCTAAGATACGCGCTCTTTCTTGTAGCGGCTTTAAATCAGACAGCGACATCATCGCTCCATCTTTTGTGATTCTGTTCTCTAAACGTTCTAAATCTGCTTCTTTTTGTTCAATATCATTATATTGCAACTCAAACTCACTGGTAATTAATGCCCGTGCGTTACTGATTTGAGGGGAGCTATCAAGAAGCTTATCCATATCAACAAAACCAATTTTATTGGCGGAATAAGAGTATGCATTAAAAAAAAACAATATTAAAAATATTGTTTTTTTTGTGATTTTTTGATTATACCCTCTTCTCATGCCTATTATTTAATCAGAATGTATTACCAAATGCAAACTGTATTGTTTCTGTATCATCTAATTTATCATGATTAAAAGGGCGAGCAAAGTTAATTATAATGGGGCCAACTGGTGCTTGCCACTTTAATGCCAATCCAACAGAATGCCTAAACTCGCGTGCTTCGAAGTCATTATAGCCATTAAATACATTGCCGAAATCCCAAAATAAAGCTAACCGTGCCGAGTTCCCCACCTTAGCAAAAGGTGTTGGAAAAACCAACTCAACAGACCCTACCGTTTTCAAACTACCTCCAACAGGATCCCCTGGGCGAGAAGTCAAAGGTAAGTCACCTGATAAATCGTCTCCAAGGACTGTTGACTTTGGACCAAGAGTATTGTCTCGATAACCGCGTATTGAAGACTGTGTTCCTCCAGCAAAGAAATTTTCAAAGAATGGAAGTTTTTTCGTTTTAGAATAACCATCTCCAAAACCCAACTCCCCTGTTAAAGAAAGAGTTATATTTTTAGATAGTGGAAATAGTTTATTTGCTCTTGCATTAAATTTATAGAATAGTGCAGTCGAACCAGGTAAAGTAAATTCAGCACCCAAACGATAGAAAGAACCTCTTGTTGGGTTAAAAAAACGATTTCGGCTATCGCGTGACCACCTGGCTTCTGCTGTGTAAAAAGTAAATGCCCTTCTTACTTGGAACGGAATAAGTTCTCCGGGCCTAATACCACTGGGATCATCAGGGGGTGTCGTCTCTATCGCTTCAGGAGCACAGGCAACACCATCCCAAGAAATACCAGAGGGTAATGCAGGTTGTGTGGTATAAGCATAACCACCTAAATCACATAAATCATTAAATATTAAAGAAGCCGTTGAACCTAAAAATGCTTGAATATTTCTGCGTTGGTACGCAAAACTAGTAAAAATACGATCGTATTCCGAGATAGGAAAACTCATGTGCATACCAAGTCCACCGTTACTGGAGCTAAAACGTGCAATATTAGCTTCTCCAAAATTTGCTGTTGAGTAATCCATGCTAAAGCCTCGCGTTACACCCTCATCACTATAAAATGGATTTTCATAAAACACATTGAGGCGTTTGAAAAAAGCACTGTTATTAACCGCAAAAGACAAGGTATTACCAGTTCCTAGTAAATTTTGTAAAGAAACTGAAATTGAAGTATTGATACCACTGACTTGTGAAAAACCTACTGAAAACTGAAATTGACCAGAGTTTCTTTCTTTTACAGTGACCTCAACATCAACTTGGTCATCTGTACCTGGTACTTTTGGTGTTTCAATCGTAACTTCTTCAAAGTAGGGCTTTTGTTGCAATCTTATTTTTGAACGCTCAACCAGTGATTTAGAATACCAACCTCCCTCAAACTGTCGCATTTCACGTCTTAACACTTCATCTTTTGTATTTATGTTACCGTGAAAATTAACATTTCTCACATAAACACGTTTCCCAGGGTCAACATAATAAACAACATCAACAACATGCGTATCCTTGTGTGTCTCTGGTACTGGTGTAATTTTTGCAAACGCATAGCCTAAATTACCAAGGATTATTTTCATCCTCTCAGCACTGGCTTCAGTTAAATTACGTGCAAATGTTTTGCCTTTTTCTGAAACAATCAAGCCTTCAAAAGTTTCTTTGGGCAACACCATTTCTCCAGTGACTTTCATGTCACCAAAGGTATAAATATCTCCTTCATTAATATTGGCTGTAATGTAAATGTCATTTTTATCTGGACTGATAGAAACTTGTACGGATTCTACGTTAAAATCAACATAACCTCTGTCCATATAATAGGATTTTAATTTTTCCAAATCCCCATTTAATTTTTCTTTTGAATATTTATCATCTGAAGAGTACCATGAAAGAAAATTTGTCTTATCAGATTCAAATGTATCAATGAGTTCTTCATCGGTAAATACAGTATTACCAACGATTTTAATGTGTTTGATTTTCGCCGCTTTGCCTTCAACTATATCAATATTTACTTTAACTCGATTTCTATCGAGTTTCTTAATTTTAGCATCAACCACAACATTGTATTTTCCCCTTGAAAAATACTGCTTAGTTAGCTCATTTTGCACTCGTTCTAATTGCAGTTTATCAAAAACTTCACCTTCGATTAATCCAATATTTCTTAAACCTTTTAAAAGCTCCTCGGTTTTAATGGCTTTATTGCCATCAATCTCAATCGAAGCAATGGCGGGTCTTTCGACCAATTTAACAACAAGCACATCACCGTCTTCACGAAAAAGTTTTACATCACTAAAATAGCCAGTTCTAAACAGTGACTTAATGGAGCGTTTAATATTTCTTTTCGTTACCCTATCTCCTTTTTCGATTGGTAAATAGGTAAATATTGTTCCATGAGAAATTCTATTAGCTCCATCCAAACGAATGTCAGATACAACAAAGGGCTCGAATGCCCAAGATAAAGATGTTAAACTTAATAAAACTAGCAATAATAAAGATTTAATCATAAATATTTTTCTTTTTTCGTGAATGAGCACACACAAACGTCACTCATTAAAATTTCAGTCTGCTATTTTAAGACACTAGTCTCAAAATGTCGTTATAAAATGCAATTGACATGAAACAAAGTAGGAAAATAATCCCTACCGTTTGCCCTTTTAATTGAAACTCTTCACTCAAAGGTGCTCCTTTTAGCTTCTCAAAGAGTAAAAAAAGCAATTGTCCACCATCTAGCATAGGTATAGGCATTAAATTTATTATGCCCAAACTTAAACTGACCAAGCCTAAAAAACTCAAAAACCATGCCACTCCGCGTGAGGCCGAGTCGTTCGCAACTTGAGCAATTGTAATCGGACCCGATAAATTTTTTAACGAAGCCTTTCCCGTGATGATTTTACCCATCATATTCAAAGACACACTCGTCATACGCCACGTTTCTTTGAAAGCCTGTATTAATGCACCAAAAACTCCATACGAATTGTTAAAGAACAAAGAACGATAATATTCCTTATCCGACTCACTTGGAGGCTGTTGCCCTATACCAATAATTCGCCTTTTTCCCGAATCATCATCAACTGCGTGGGCGATAATAACATTTAAAGTATTATTATTTCGTAAAATAGTAAGATTAATTTTGCCATCAATGTGTTTATTTAATTTTTCTACAACGGCATACCAATCAGAGGTACTCTCACCGTTGACTGCGATGATTTTATCTCCTTTTTGAACACCTGCTTTCTCAGCAGGTTTTCCCGCTGCCAAGGTATAAACTCGATTTTCCAATGGAACTCGCCACGGCTTAAGCCCAACGTTGTCAAAAATCTGAGTTTCATCAGAGCCATCAGGCAGTTGAGATAACGCTAAAGTTAGCTGCTTAATTTCGTTGTTTCGCCTTACCGTTAATTCAATATCTTTTCTATCCAAACCTTTAGTGACCAGCTCAAGACTCACATCTTGCCATGTTTTCACAGGGAATCCATTGATGCTTATAATTTCATCTTGTTTTTTCGCACCCGCCTGTTGAAGTAGCTTTGTTGGTTCACCTAAAATAGGTTTTATTTCATCTTTACCATAGATAAACATTGCCCAAAAAAGTAGGACTGCCAAAATAAAATTAAAAGCTGGTCCTGCAAACATAATAAGTGCGCGTTGCCAGATTGGCTTAGCATTATATGTTTGTGAATAGTCATACTTAGCAAGGTTAATATCTGGGTCTCTTGTATCCAGCATTTTGACATAACCCCCTAAAGGAATCGGCGCAAAACCAAACTCTGTTCCAGTTTTATCTTTTTTAGACCAAAACAATTTTCCATAACCCACACTAAACTTGAGAACATGTACACCAAATTTTCTTGCCACCCAAAAATGACCGTATTCATGAAACGTCACTAACACACCAAGTGTTACCAACATCCACCAAATTGAACTTATAAACTCAAGCAT
>JALSIL010000557.1 GCA_026990095.1 Lysobacterales bacterium | reverse complement strand
TGCTGCCTCCGTATTTGTTTGCCAACTTTTAGGGTAACATTTAAGTCTTGATTTATAAATCAAGACTTAAATGTTACCCTAAAAGTTGCTCTAGGAGGAGTTGCACTTATTATACGAATCTAAGAAATTTAAAAAATCAGAGATTAGTGATTTAGAGTGCTTTACTGAGACAATGGACACCTTAGAAGGGGATTTAAGTGTTTTAAAAGTTCGAGCAGATGCTTGGGCTCGTGGTGATATTAATAGGTTAAAAGAGTTGAGCTTTAAACGCCCTGATAAATCTTGCGCTTCAGCTATTTTAGATAGCCAGCTGGGTAAAGATGTTGGCATTGAAAACCTTGATGAAAAATTGCAAAACTTATGGTTGGAAAAAGCAAAACAAGCCTTAGAAACCAACAAATCAACCTTTGCCACTTTGTCAATTGATTATCTTTTAGGCAAAGACAGTTACTTAAAATTATTGGAAGCCGAAGGTTGCACCATTAAAGAACCTAATTAATGGAATTTCCAATAACCCGTTTTGTGCCATTGCTGTAACGCTTTATGCAATGGCGTATTGAGTTGTTTAAGAAAGTTTAATCTATAAGAAACCATGGAATCATCCGCCTTTTGCACGTGGACATCTAGAGTCGTAGAAACATATCTGCGAGGATAGGTTGTCAGTTTGAATTTGCTTATACTGGTTTTTGGGATATAACAAAATTTATCTTTCTTGTGCAATAATAAACCGTCTTTTAAAACAAACATGCCTTGTCGGTAATAATCATTGAGAATACCTTGTTTGGCTTGTATACTTTGTTTATAAAACTTCCAAGTTTTCCAAGTATAAAACAGAGTAATAGCTGGAAAGGCAAGAAGAAAGACCCAAGCAATTAAGCTGCTTGGGTTTGGGTTGGATTGAAGGATTCCAGCAATAACACTGTAGGATGCGATAACTAACAGAGCCGTTATTGAGATTTTGTAAGCCAATATAAAACGGCTGAATTCATTTATTGGAATAAATTGGGATTTATCCATTAGAGGAATGTTTGCGTCTAAAAAATTATTCAACAACTTGGGAGCCGTTTCATCCGACAACCATTCAAACGCATAATCTGGGGCTTTGGTTTCATTCGTTTGTTCCGTTGGTTTTTGTTTGTCTGGTTCTTTTATGTGTTTTTGTTGTTTGGCTTTTTCAGTAACTTCTTGGTCGGTTATGTGTTCTTGTGTAATATCATTTTCTTGGACATATTGCGGCAATTGATTAATAAATTCAACACCCGCTTTGAATTCATCAACATTTGGCATGCCATCATGTTTGATGCGCATATACATGGCAATTGCGTCGTCTCTTTTTTCTTCTGCAAGTAAATCAGCCATTAATTGCATTTGTTGATGGTTAAAACACTCTTGACCTTCTACCTTTTTTGACAAACTGTTTAATGCATTATTTTGAGCCACAAGCTCATCGATAAAAAGTTTGGCTGTCATCAAGTCTGCTCCAGTAATGGCTCGGTATTCTTTAATGGCAAAGATTGTTTTGCCTTGGGCGATGGTTTTTTTTAATCCATCCAATTGTTGTGGTGATATTTTCATGTTTTAGAATCCAGAGACAGTTATACTAAGGGGTATTTGCATAAATTATATGCTAAAATGATGTAATTTTCTAAATTTGAGAACATATAATGAAAAGAAAAAACAAATTTTTCCTCGTTATTCTTAGTTTAATTCTCGTGCAGTCATGCATGCAACAAACTAATAATAAAAGAGTACCTTTGATGCAAACAGGTGGCTTTAAAACCTACAGTGCTGATGAGTTTTATAAAACCACTACAGTGTTTGGCTCCTCGTTAAATCATGATGCTAGTGCGGTTTTGGTAAGCAATGATTCTACGGGCGTTTTTAATGTGTATCGGATTCCTGTGGATGGCTCCGAGCCTACGCAATTAACCGATTCACGAATTGAATCTACTTATGCGGTGAGTTGGTTTCCAAAAGATGAGCGGTTTATTTATCAAGCTGATACAGGAGGCAATGAAAACACTCACCTCTATGTCAAAGAGCAAGATGGCACTGTTGTGGACTTAACCCCTGGTGATAAGAATAAAGCCAGTTTTATTGGTTGGCATCACGATGACAGACACTTTTTTATTGCTTCAAATAAACGCAACCCAAAGTATTTTGATTTATATTTATACGACAGCCGAGATTATTCAAGGAAATTAGTGTATGAAAACAACAAGGGTTACAGCTTATTACGCTTGAGTGAGAATGATAAATGGTTGGCATTAGGAAAAAGTAATAGCAATGCAGACTCTGATATTTATTTGGTTAACTTGTTACAGGAAAAACCGACAGAGCATTTAATAACCGCACACAAGGGGGATGTTTCCTACAGTGTTTACACTTTTACACGGGACTCAAACAAGCTCATTTATGCCACTAATGAATTTGGTGAATTCAATCAAGCGTGGTCTTATGATTTAAATAATGGCACGAAACAATTGTTCTTTAAGGATGACTGGGATGTGAGCTTTGTCTATTTTTCAAAAGACGGTCAATACCAGGTCACAGGAGTTAATGCGGATGCACAAACCAAAATAAAAATTCGTGACACTAAAACCAACAAGTTAATTCAACTGCCCAAAATGCCTGAAGGAAACTTGCAAGGAGTTAATTTCTCAAAAGATTCAAAACTTTTGCTCTTTTATGTGAATTCGGATACCTCTCCATCCAACCTTTATGTTCATCGCATTGGCAGTAATAAGATTAAACGTTTAACGAACAGTGGAAATCCTGAGATTGATGAGAATAATTTAGTTGCCAGTGAAGTGGTAAGATTTAAAAGCTTTGATGGTTTAGAGATTCCTTGTTTGCTTTATAAACCCAAGCAAGCGGCAACAAAAAAAGTGCCTGCAGTTGTTTTTATTCATGGCGGGCCAGGTGGGCAATCTCGAAAAGGTTATTCGGCAATGATACAACATTTGGTCAATAATGGTTATGGAATTTGTCGTATTAACAATCGTGGTTCCAGTGGTTATGGTAAAACGTTTAATCACCTTGATGATAAAAGACACGGCGAGGATGATTTGCAAGATGTGGTTTACAATAAAAAATACTTGCAATCCTTAGATTGGGTTGAGAAAGATAAAATTGGTGTTATGGGAGGCAGTTATGGAGGTTATTTAACCATGGCAGCGATGGCATTTACTGATGAGTTTAAAGTAGGGATTAATATTTTTGGAGTCACCAATTGGGTGCGAACATTAAAGAGTATTCCTGCTTATTGGGAGTCTTTTAGAAAATCCTTATACGACGAGTTGGGAGATCCAGCTACTGATGAAGAAAGATTGCATAGAATCTCACCAGTATTTTTTGGGCACCAAGTCAAAAGCCCTGTTTTAGTTGTACAAGGAGTCAATGACCCACGGGTTTTAAAAATAGAAAGCGACGAAATGGTCGATGCAATCAGAAAAGGCGGAACCCATGTGGAGTATTTATTGTTCGATGATGAAGGTCATGGGTTTACGAAAAAGAAAAATCGCATTGAGGCATCAAATAAATATTTAGCATTCTTGGATAAATATTTAGCCAATTAGTCGTGAGTTTGTTTGAGAGTGTTGAGCTTGTTCTTTTTTTAGTATTCCTTCACTATGGCTCAGACAAGCACATTAACTTTAAAGAAATGGTGTTTTTACGGACATTGTGTCATTATTTTGATTGAAAAATCGAATAGATGGTTATGAAAGATAAAATTAAAATAGCGTTGTACTGTCTATTGGTGACTTGGGTGCATTATAGTCGAGCGGGTGAGAGCATTTTTATCAACAGTTTTGAGTTAACTAAACCTAAAAACATTTTTTTCTCTGGTCACAGCTTGATGGATAACCCTTATGCGGATTATTTAGAATCCATCAGTGTGAGTTTAAATAAAACCGTTAATTGGAATCAGCAAATTGGGCTTGGATCCCCTATTCGAGTGCGCACCAGTGGTAGTGCTTTGCCTCCCAATAATTGGCAAGGTTATCTTTTGGGCAAAAACAAAGTTGGATTTGATATGAATGTAATTCAAGAACTTTCTAATCCCGCAACTATCGGAGTTAATGCACAATATGATTTTTTAATTATCACAGAGCGGCATGATCTTTTTGATACCATTTTGTGGGAATACACCAACAGTTTATTGCGGCATTACCACGACCGGTTGTTAGCTGGTAATGCCAATGCCAAAACTTTATTTTTTCACTCGTGGTTACCCATTGATGCAAACAACCCAAATGCATGGGTTGCTCATGAGAGTCTAATGGTTCAAGCATGGGAATGCGTTGCCGAAAAAGTTAATTTAACCTTGCTTAATGATGGATTGCAAACAAACATTAGTGTCTTACCTGCAGGGTTGGCATTAACCAATTTAGTGACGCGGATTCTTAGCAATCAAGTCCCTGGATTTGTTGGAAGCAATGCCAGTAAGATTAGTCAATTATTTGATGATGATGTGCATTTAAATGCAGAGGGAATTTTTTATATGGCAGCAGTGAGCTATGCAACACTATTTAACGAATCACCAGTTGGAGCTCAGGTTCCACCTGATATTGACGTTTCAACGGGACAAGCTTTATTGCAAATAGCCTGGGAAAATGTCAGTCAATACCGCGATAATTACGAGCAAAAAACAATGGCTCAATGCCGTGCAGTCATCGAGAATCAAATTTGTGCAAGTTATTATAACTTTACCAATCGGCCGACTCAAATTGCTAATTGCCAAACATGGATTACCAATAATTCAAGCTGGCAAATCAACCCTTTTAATTGGCCTGACCCTAATCTGATTCAATGGAATTTTCCATAGGCTAATAAAAAGCCAAGTTTTATTTGTAACCCTTTTCACTTTGCTTCGTCTATAGAGGTATAATAAATAAAAACAAGATTATGAAATTACTAACACTTATTCTTATCGCTATTGGCATTAATGCTCTTTGTTTGACGAGAGAAGAGACACAAAAAACAACGTTTCAACAGATGGTAAAAAATCAAAAAATACTGCTTCAGGTTGTATCGAAAAAAACTATTTTATCTCAAGACCGTTTGAAGTAATGTAATTCTTAATATGAAATCATTCTAATTTGGAACGGTGTTAGAGCTAAATAAATTACCACTGGTCGCGAAGGGAGCGTAAAGCGATAAAAATTTCTTTCTTGGAAGGGTTGTTTAAAGCTAAATGGCTTTGAATTTCTTTGTTGTCTAACCTTAAGAAAGTGTTGATTTGTTTTTCATCGAACAGTGTGGTTGTTAATGGCTTGTCATTAATATTGGATTGATTGTATTTTTCTAACCAGAGTTGTGCTTGGGTGTTATTGGGTTCATGTTTCAGAGTAAATTGCAGGTTATTTTGCAAATAATCGTGTCCAGGGTAAACAATTATGGTGTCGGGTAAAGTGGCAATTTTAGTGCAAATGGTCTCATACAAATCCTCTACATCGCCGCCATTGTGGCAGTTGCCAACGCCTGCATTAAATAAAATATCACCTGTAAAAATACAATGCGGTTTGTCTTTATGTTCAATAATAAAACACAGGTGAGCTTGGCAGTGACCAGGTGTGTCAATGACTTGCATGGTCGTGTGTTTGTCAAATCGGATACTTTCACCTGGCTCTAATAAGTGCGATTGAGCAGGTATCTTTCCTTGTCCCACAATATGTGCCCACACTTCGCAGCCGTATGTATCAACCAACTCTTGATTGCCTTTAGTGTGATCCCAATGCTCATGGGTGTTGATTATGGTTGTTAATTTCAATCCTTTAGAATTGATAAAGTCTTTGGCTTGTTTGGCATCCCAAGGGTCGATTATGATGACCTCATTGTTATCAAATTCTATATAATAAGTGAAATTACGCAGTGCATTATGAGTGAATATTTGATGAATTTTCATGGGTTAACTCCAGTGGCTTTGTTGCATTTGTGTCAATCGTGAAACGGTTCGTTGCATTTCAAAAGAAAGTTCTTGCCCTAAGTAGATGTTCTTAAAATCCACAACTGATAAAACGTATAAAGGTGTTTGGTTGTCGTATAAGACATCAATCAAGGTAATAAATCGGCGTGCGGTGTTTCCATCCTCCTTGTCTATTGCTTGGTTAATGCTGATGAAAAGGTTGTCAAATTGCTTACATAAGAGCAAAAAATCACTGGCATTGCGGGGTTGTTGACATAAAGTTTCGAAATCAAAGTGAATACAGGACTGACTTCTTTTAACCACATTAAGTTGCCGTTTATTAACTGTTATAGGGGTATTTTCAATTATTTGTCCATGAGACTGGTGAGAAAAGGCTTGCTCAAAGGCTAATTGATTGGTTTGTGTGATGGGTGAGAACCATTTCTTGTCAGATTGAGTTGTTTGATTTTGTGTGCGGTAGTCTTGTTCTCCATCTAGGTGCAAAATTTGCATGTTTTCTTGCATCCATGCGATGGCGGGCATAAACTTTTTCCGTTGCAGTCCCCCTTCGTATAAATTAATGGGATTGACATTGGAGGTGGTTACAAGGCTGATGCCATTTTTTTCGAGTGAATATAAAACAGTGGCAAGTAACATGGCGTCGGTAATGTCATGCACGAGAAACTCATCTAAGCACAAAACCTTGATTTCTTTTGCCAGTTTATTGACGACAATTTCTATGGGATCTTGTTGTTTTTTTATTTTATGTAATTCTTGGTGTAGCCATAACATAAAGGCATGAAAATGCTGCCTACGCACGACCTTTTTATCCAGTGACTGCACGAACAAATCCATCAAGAAGGTTTTGCCGCGTCCAACTGAGCCGTATATATACAAACCATGAAAGGCCCTTTTGCTTTTAAAAAACCAACTGTTGTCTTTCTTATTTATGTTTAGGAATAATTGCTCAAAGGCATTCACAACGTGTTTTTGTAGTGCGTCGCTGTTAATTTCATCACCAGCAATCATGGCTTGATAAATGGTTAGGGGACTTGGCATGAATTATTCGTCAGTATCGGGTATTAATTGCCGTGAAATTCCGTTAATTATTGCACCACGTAAGTCGATTAAGCGTCGATGAAAAAAGTGCCCTGCTTTAAAAGTTACTAGCTGTGGGCGTGGATCAAGGCTGTTGACGTAATCATAAACGGCTTTGGGTGTGACCACATCATCTTCTTCACCTTGGATGACAAGCCATGGGCAATCTGGTGGAGTCAACTTGGTATAGTCGTAGCGTTCAACAGGAGGTGCTACGGTCAAAAATTGCTGCGGTTTTATTGTTGGACAAGCGCGTAAAGCCGTGTAAGAGCCAAATGAAAAACCCGCCAACCACACGTCATAGTCTGGAAATATCTCTTTAGCCCAATGGTAGACGCTGATTAAGTCATCGGTTTCACCAATGCCATTGTCAAACTCGCCTTGTGAGTCTCCAACACCGCGAAAATTAAAGCGAATGGTGTGCAAACCCATTTCTTTGAAAGCTTTTTCTATCATGTGAGTGACTTTATTGGTCATGGTGCCACCAAATAATGGGTGTGGGTGACAGATAATGCCCAGTGTTTTTCGGTCAAATTCTGCCGATGGTCTGCCTGCCAAACATTGCAGTTTTCCGACTGGGCCTTGAATGAAAAATTCTTTTTCTGGAAATTTTGTTGGGTTTTGTGTCATGGCGAACATTTACTTAAAATCTTGTGTGATTATATCATTTATTTAGTTTTTTGATATGATAAAGTCACCGTTATTTATCAAAGTGTGTGTGAGTCAAAATAAAACAAGCATGAAAAATTTTAATATCAAGTATCTTTTTAATAAGAAGTTTGCTCACATGACATTATTGGGCTTTTCTGCTGGCATCCCCTTGTACTTAATCTTTTCATCGCTTTCTCTTTGGCTTGACCAAATTGGTATAGCAAAATCATCAATAACCATTTTTAGCTGGGCTGCTTTGGGCTACTCATTTAAATTTTTATGGTCGCCATTGGTAGATACACTGCCTTTGTATTATTTATCAAACAAGTTTGGTCAGAGAAGAGGTTGGTTGCTTTTTACTCAATTATTGATTATTTGTGCTATTGTTTGGATGGCATTGACAAACCCCGCATTAGGACAAAGTCAGTTAGTTATTATGGCAATGGCAGCCGTTTTATTGGGCTTGTCATCGGCAACACAAGATATATTAATAGATGCCTGGCGGATTGAGGCTTCTGACAAAAAAGACATCGCCATTCTTTCCTCTTTGTATATTATTGGTTATCGAATTGGTATGATTGTATCAGGAGCAGGCACCTTGTTTTTAGCGCATTATTTTGGAGCAAGTATTAAGTCTTATAATTATCATGCGTGGCAATACAGTTATTTAATTATGGCACTATTTATGTTGGTTGGTGTGTTAACAACTTTATTTATAAAAGAACCGAAACCCGTAGAGAAAACGCTTATTCACACTAAAAATGATTATTTGGCGGTTTTATTGGTTTTTATGGTTGTTGTTAGTGGCTTTATTCTGAGTTACCAGTTTACTTCGGCTTTCAAGAAATATTTGATTGATTCTGTTCTGAATTTCATTCCTGCTTTAAGTTTTGTAGAAGGTGCGTATGCTTTTTTGCAATTTCTTATTGCCATTTTTCTATCATTCTTTGCAGGTAAGCAAATTTATAAATTAAATTTTATTAATAAACAAATGATTGCAGATGTCTATATTA
>JALSIL010000556.1 GCA_026990095.1 Lysobacterales bacterium | reverse complement strand
TCACCACGTTATTTAAGCATCGGGCTTGTCCAACAAACGGTTCAGATGGTGGCTCCGCGCTGCGCGCGAATCACCATCTAACCTTATTCGTTATATTTTGGCATTTCTGACAGTTTCTTGGCAATTTATATTCGATGAGCCAATACTAATAATTGAAGATTGACAACCAACCTCCGTAGCAGAAAGCCCATGTGCCAAAATATCATTCTTTTGGTTTTGTTTTTGCCCTGGTTTTTCTATCTCCCGCCAATTTATCAAGTCGTTTTTCACTTCTTCATTGCAGTGCGCTACTTGCTTGTCAGGAATTAAACCCTTTTGTATTTCTGTCGGCACTGGACACTTATCGTTCTGAATTGACTTCACGCCCCCCTGAGGAGTATGGACAACATTTGAAAAAGCATAGATTGAAAAACCTTTTTCTACATCCTGCTTACCAATTGCTGCAGAATAAATTGCATTATCATAAGGAACCAACACTTTCTTCCGGTGTTGAAAAGAATTGACAGAAAAATCTATCCATTGTCTTTTTCCAATCTCATTTGACGAAATATCTGAGTGCCAATAAACACGTAAAATCAAGGAATCATTATTAATTGCAGTCGGGAAATGTCCCTCATCAATACTCCAATAAACATACAAATGAAATGGGTCGACGGGCAACAAAACCAATTCGGAATAGTCTAATTGTATCTTCGGAGAATAATTAAGACTAATTTCCGTACTGATTTCAATAAGTTCTTGTTGCGACACCCTAATTTTATAATTATATTTTGATTGCCAAAACTTCATGGCTGTATTGGTTTTATAAATTCATTATGGCAAAAGCCAGTTTTATTGATGTAAAACAACTATTCAAAGAGTAACTTCTGCAAAATAGATTTGCAAGACATGAACCGTGTACTATCGTAAAATAACTTAAACCTGAGTCCGTGACTTCACTACGGCACAGGTGGCAACAAGAGTTGCCTGGGCTTAAAGTAAACAGCCACCATCATTGGAATCTTCGAATGATGGTGGCTGTTTACTTTCTGGTATCAGCTTTTTCATATTTATTGTAAGGTATTATTGATGACACTTGATGTTTATTTATCAGTTTTTACCCTAATGCTTATTTCGCTAGGAATAAATCTGTTAGCTCTAAAGACCAGAATTCCCTACACTGTACTTTTAGTTCTTGCCGGTTCATTTTTAGTCCCGCTCTCCGATTATGATGCCTTTTCATTTGTCAGTAGCTTTCAATTAACTCCAGAACTGCTGTTTTTTATTTTTTTACCCATTCTAATCTTTGAATCCGCATATAACATCAATATACGCAATATAAAGGAAAACAAATTCGTTATTTCAGTTTTAGCAATTCTGGGGCTTCTGATTTCAACTTTTTTTATTGGTTATGTCGGACAATGGGCACTTGATCTTATTGGCTTTGAAATTCCTCTATTAGTGACACTATTGTTTGGCGCCGCAATTTCAGCTACCGACCCCGTTGCAGTTTTATCTTTATTTAAAGAATACGGGGCTCCGCACCGATTAACTTTGATTTTTGAAGGAGAAAGTCTTTTTAATGACGGAACAGCCTTTGCCATTTTTTTGGTATTTCTGGAAATTATGCAATATGGATTTCATGGAACAACAACCGTTGTGCAAGGTTTATTTTCGTTCGTAACGATGATTGTTGGAGGAATTTTATTTGGCCTGATAATGGGATTGTTATTTTCTAAAATGATTGAATGGGTAAAAGGCCATGAACATTTAGAAATCACTTTGACTTTATTAGTGGCTCACTTTACTTTTCTACTCGCTGAATTAATTTCTGAAAAACTGATCATATTAGGTCATCACATCCATTTATCCTCGATTATCGCAACGCTTGTGTCTTCACTTGTCATGGGTAATTTTGGCCGCTACAAAATGTCCTCCGGTGTTGAGGAATATATGGAGAAATTTTGGGGCTATTTCGCCTTTCTCGCCAACTCTCTGGTCTTTCTTTTAATGGGTTTACTTTTTACCCAATTATCGGTTTCTTTACGATTAACCCTATGGCCTATTCTGCTAATGATGCTTGTTGTTGCTGTTGCTCGAGCTGTCTCAATTTATTTATCAATTGGCATTGTTAACCAAATTAAATCTGAAGAAAGTATCCCTGCCAATTGGCAGCACCTCCTTGCATGGGGAAGTTTACGCGGTTCTTTGGCTGTTATTATGGTTCTGCTGATACCTGATAACTTAAGTTTACCTAACTGGAATTATGACTTCTCAATTAAAGAATTTATTATTGCCATCACTATCGGAAGTATATATTTCACGCTACTGGTTAAAGCAACAACCATTGGAAAAGTCATCCGGTGGCTTAAAATTGATGAACTGTTACCTCATGAACAAATGGGTTATTGCAAAACCAAAGCACTGGTTTATCAAACCTTAATTGAACGAATAAAACAGCTGTTTGAGCATCATGAAATCAACCCGTTACAATATGAAACATTACTTGCTGAATATCAAAAACTCTACCAAAGGGCCAGCAAGAAATGTCGAGGTGAAGCCAACAACTCGAGCCACGTAATTGAAAACCTGTTACGAATATATACCTTGGCAATTCAGAAACGTGAATTGAAAGAATTGTTCAGACGGGATGAAATCAGTGAAAGTATTTACAAAAAAAACCTGCTGATTCTTGAAACGCAAACTGAGCATGTCGAACAAGACCGTCAAAAATTACATTCCCTAAATGCCTATTTTGAATCCTGGCTGAGCAGAACCGGACATTTTTTTCGTCGTATCTTGTTTTTATCCCAACAAACGGATTCCAAAGAACTCTATCTTTATTACCGAACCCAATTCAAACTCATCAATAAAGTTCTGAATGAATTAGCAGAAATAAAAACTTCCCCACTTTTTGAATTTTTTGATGATCCAAAAGCTTTGGCGAATGTCACAAAAATTTACTTACAACTAAAAGAAAAAAATATCCAGCAAATGCGAATTGAACTACAGTCAAATAAAGAATTACTTGATGAAATGAATGAGCAGTCTGCAAAATCTCTTCTTCATATCACTCTGACCGACACCATCAAGGAACTTCGAGAACATGAAATAATTTCCAATAAATTATATGTATTGCTTTGTAATGAAATGAATGACCCAAGACTGTCCAACAATGAAATTGATTCCTAAAGACGTACAAGGAATAAGCTGGGCAATTGGTGCAGTATTTTTATTCGTATCCAAGCCGAAGTAAAAGGCGTATAGCCAGCGATATAACTATTTTTACTGCGCAGAAGTAGGACAAAAAACCATCAAATATTTCATGCACGCTCCTTTCTATCCGCAAAACATTGGTTTAATGCCGCCGAAATATCACAGCATTTATTTTCAACCGCAATGATTTCCAGTTTGCTGGATTTCGACGGCGGACACGGCAAGCAGTTGAATACACCATTAACGCAATTAATGATAAACCACCCCTTCTCAGTAAAAAATAACCCCTTGATTCTTTCCGCCTCAAGTTTTGCCAATAAATCGATCAATTGTCGATAATTAAAACGAGCTTGCTCAGGAAAAACGTAGCCAAAGCTTTGAAAACCGTCCTCTTTATTGGTCAATAAATTATCACTGCCTTCAATGGCAAGCAAAACCCGGTTTCGGTGCGCATCAGGAAATGATGCTTGCCTAGTCATAGTTCTTGGCATATCAAGCCAGGCAATATCTAATTGACCGCGTGTTGTTTGTGCAATTAATGTCTTTGCCGGTTTATGTTTTCGGGCCTGCTCATCAAAAATTGTAATGGCATTTGCATCTGCCAAATCAATTTTGTTGGCGACCAGAATATCAGCCAAAGCCATTTGATCAATAAAATTTTTGTGAGTATTGTAACGTTTGTTCATTAGATTGTTCGGATCAACCAGACAAATCGTTGCTTTTAAATCCAGAACATCTTTAAAAATACCATTTTGCAACATCTCCAACACTTTTTGGGGGTGTCCCAAACCGGTCGGTTCAATTAACAAACGATCAGGTTTGGTCTCTTTCAACAAACGGTTTATGCTTATTTTGAAAGGCAAGCCAACGGCACAACATAAACACCCTCCGGCAACTTCTTTTACTGTTGCCCCTGCCGCCTCAAAAATGGCGCCGTCGATACCAACCTTTCCAAATTCATTAACCAAAATCGCCCATCTTTCATTATCCGGTTTTTGCGTTAATAAATTGAGAATTGCCGTCGTTTTACCCACTCCAAGAAATCCCATAACTAAATTTGTTGGAATCCGCAGTAATTTTTCCGGCATTGGATTGAAGGTCTAACTCATACAATAAAAATAGAACTATTTTTCCTGATGAATTGATGCGGGATAACCAACATCTGTTGTTGCTTTGATTAAAACATTGGTATTAGTCTTTTGCGGATCAAAAACAACTTCAGCCGTTTTGGAATCAAAATCGACATTAACTTTTTGCACGCCATCAACCGCCTGGAGTGCCTTTTTAATCGTTATTTTGCATAAAGCGCAAGTCATGTTTTGCATATCCAAGGTTACTTTTTGTGCAAGTTCTTGTTGTTGGCTCTGATTTTCCAACTGTACTGCATTTACAGGCGACATAAGCAAATAACTTAAAATAAATAACAAAGTTTTAATGTTCATTATTAATTACTCCAGAAAAAAAGGTGCATACCAAGGAAAAGCCAAGAGCAACAAAATAAGCCCTGAACCAACCCAGAAAAGTAAACGCTGTTTTTGTTTAACATCAGGAATAGCACATACCTCCCCCTCATCACAATTATCGGGTTGTAGATACAGCTTCCAATAGCCAAGGCCAATAAAAACCAATGTCAAAACGATAAAAAATGGCCTGACACTTTCCATGGATGTCAAGGTGCTCATCCATGCACCTCCAAAACCCAAAGATAATAATAGTAAAGGACCAACGCAACACACTGAAGCACCAATCGCTCCTAAAACTGCCCCAATACCTATCCAGGAAAACCACCCCTTTCTAGATGTTTGTTGTTCTGTTGTCATAAGAATACTCCTAAACTGAATCGCTTACCGGTTTCAAACTGAAGCTCTGAAAAAAATTTCGCCACTAGCATAAATTTTAAACTCTGTTCTGTAGACCAGAGTCAAGAGTTTTACTTGGGAACGTGCATGAAACAATTTGAACAACTGGTTTCTCATGTTATCCGTCTTCTGCGGTGTGAAAATGGTTATATAACTGGCTATGCGCCAATTTCTATGTCTTGAAAACGAATAAAAATACTGCACCAGTTGCCCAACTTATTCTACGCATGCTGCTTAGGAATGAATGGTGTTTTTTGGCTCCTGCGAAAGTGAATCAATCAGGGAACAGCGCGCAACTGACTTATTGGAAGCGCAACCATTAACTAACTCCTGCAAAACCTTCCGTAAGCGTGTCAAATTTTGTATTTGGCTGTCAATTTGGCTTAATTTTGCTGTTGCAAGTTCCTGGACATCTTGACAATGATCACTTTCAAGAGTCAACAGCTCCAAAATTTCTTTTAGCGTAAATCCAGTTTGCTGCGCACGCTTAATAAAACGAATTCTGGAAATTGCTTGTTTTGGATATTGGCGATAGCCCGTCTCCGGCTTTCTGGGCTGTTCAAGCAACCCTTTACGTTGATAATAACGAATTGTTTCGATGGTTACCCCGGCTTGTTTAGCTAATTTCCCAATCGTTAACGGCATAATTCAGTCCAACAAAAGACCAGTATCCTTGCCATCCATGCTAATTCGGTTATTTTCCAGCCAATATTCCTCTATCCCTCTGACACCTTTTTTTTCGGCCCACTTTTCCAAAGTTGGACGCTCCCCCTTATACTCATAAAATGGCACACCAAAACCACATGATGTTTGCACCAAATTGATTTTAACGACAAATATTTGTCGAGAACCAGGTGATTCGGGAAAAAACTCAGCATATTCAGACCATCTGTCATCTTTACGGTAAATCAACTCAACTTCACCATACACTCTTAAAATCAAAGGTTGCTCAACAAATGAACAAAACATAAGAGTCATCCGGTTCGACTCAAGAATATGGGCAGCAGTCTCATTACCGCTACCCGTATAATTTAACCAGACAAGACGATCTTCGGCGAGAATTTTCAGAGAATTCATGCCTTTTGGCGAAACATTCACATGCCCGTCCTTTCCTGCCGTTGCAACAAAAAATATATGCTGCTTTTCAATAAAGTTTTGATGCTGTTCATTTAAATAGGAAAATTGTTTAGCCATAAAGCGTCACGAGTAGAAAATTAACGAGAAGATTTGTTATTGGACTCCTGGACACGAAGTTTCGTCATAATTAAATCAACATGCGGCACATATAATAAATCGGCAATTTTTCGCACCAGATACTCTTCGTTCATATCCAAAACGCCGTCTACATAAGCAATTTTCCATAACGATTCGATCAATTGTTTTTTTTGATCCTGGGTATATTGCTTATTGATCAAGGATGTAAATTGGTAATAATCTGTCGCTTGATCTCTTTCCTGACTAGCCAAATCAACTAAAGTATTTGCCTGCTCTGAAGTTAAAGCAAACTGATCAGTCAATAACGACAAAACTGCTTGCTGCTCATTACTATCAATTCTATCATCCATCGTCATCATTTCTAATAACAAGGCAGCACAGGCAATACGGAGATTATCTGTTGAGAGTTGGTCGGGGGCAGAAAGTTTCATATGTTCATTGAAGAACATTTTTATTTTTTCGATCATTTTGTTTTCGTTTATATATACAGTGTTATGTGTTCAATTTTAGCTGGCTGGTTAGATTACTGCTTTTCAACATAAAGAGCATCAATGATAGGACAGTCGTCTATAGAATAACCACCACCCTTACACTCACAAATAACCTCATTTAAGGCTTTTTTTAGTCTTAATAAATCGTCAATTTTATTTTGAACATCAATGGCTTGCTGCGTTGCCATTGCTTTCACTTCTCCGCAATAATGACCAGATTCATCAATAAACCTAAGTAACTCTTTAATTTGTTCAATGCTAAAGCCAAGTTCTCGACTACGGCGAATAAATTGAAGCCGCTTGGCATCCGACAAACAATATATTCTATGTCCTCCTGCTGTTCTAGGAGGCTTAGGCATTATCCCAGTTTTTTCATAATAGTGAATGGTTTCGACTTTACAATTTGTGTGTTTTGCCAATTGGCCAATAAAGAACTCAGTTTGCGACATTGTAAAAATACCTTGAACCTATAGTTACTATAGGTTTTATAATAGCATACAGAATATAAACATTTCGAATTTCAATATGAGCCAAATTAACCAAATACCACAGTATAAAAAACCATGGTTAAGCTGGATTACTTTATTTGCAACCGGTAGCACATTACTATGCTGCGCATTACCGATATTATTGGTAACACTTGGTTTTGGAGCGGTCGTAGCAGGTCTTTTCTACAACATCCCTGGGCTGTTATTTTTAGCGGAACATAAATTCTGGACATTAAGTATTTCAGGCTTATTACTAATGATTCTGGCATGGACTATCTGGAAACCCAATCAAAACTGTCCTGCTGATCCAACATTAGCCAATTATTGTAATAAAGCAAAACAATGGAATCGATGGTTATTTAACTTGAGTGTTGTGCTTTGGCTGTTGGGGTTATTTTTCAGCGTTTTAATATTGCCTTTTCGCCAATTACTAAACATCTAAACAAAATGACTATAATGAAAATATTCCGCCTGTTAATTCTGGTATTCCTTGTTTTACAACTTCAATCAGCTTGGTCAAGAACAGTTGAAATTGATGTTCATGGAATGACATGTGCTTTTTGTGTTGATGGTTTGGAACGAAAGTTTAGGCAAATGAAAGCTGTATCCAAGGTACAAGTTAGTTTGAAATTAAAAAAAGTTCGCCTTGTCACAGAAGAAAATCAACCGGACTTAGCAACCCTCAAACAAGCTGTTATCGATGCTGGATTTACTCCAACAAAAATTTCTATTTTATCGAATGAAAAGAACTAATTACCTGCTAGTACTTTTTAGCATTGGAATAATTTTTTTCAATAGTTGTCACGCTATGGGTTTGCGATCATTTGTTGCATTGCCCCTGGATAAAGAGGGAACCGTAATACGACTATTTTTTGAACATGCACTAGAAGCAGATTATGATCAATTAACCACCAATGTCGCCTATGGCATTAGCAATAATCAAACTTTATTCCTCAGCGAAAGTTATCGTTTTTCTGGAGCAAGCGGTCAACGTTTTGGTGATGTTTCTATGTTATACCGACATATCATTTGGCAAGACGATTATCTGACCGGTACAAATCGTTTAGGACTACTCGGAGGAATTATAATACCGACAGCTGATGAACGCGAAATGGCCATTCAAACCGGTTTTGTTTTTACCCATTTTAGCAATCGATATGAAATAGATATTGATGGCTTATACCAAACAGGGATTAATAGCCGCCCAGATAGTGGCCGTTTTGATGTATCCTGGCAATATCGGCTTTTTCCAGCAGAGTATCCGGACTGGGGAATGTCATCAGAACTATATGCAGTTATTGAATATAATGGACGCTGGAAAGAGGGAAATAGTTTAACTCACCAATTAACAACTGGTTTACAATGGGTACAACAATCCTGGGTAATAGAAGGTGGTGCTGTTAGAACCTGTTCAAGATCTGACATTAATAGTATCATTTAACAATTTGAAAGATGAAAGATGAACGATGGAAGATAAAAGATACCCGAGTGATATAAGTCGAGAACAATTTGAAAAGATTCAACC
>JALSIL010000555.1 GCA_026990095.1 Lysobacterales bacterium | reverse complement strand
CTTTCAAGGCTGTGCCATTCGATAGCCATGTTTTTGAATGTGTATTTTGTGTGCCGTTCCTTTTGTTCAATCTTTTTTTGTATTTCTTGCTGTTTTTGTTCTGCAAGTTCCTTTTTTAATTCCATTGGGTCAATACCATTGGCTATTAATTTGCAATTTTCTTGATATTTGGTTTTTACATCTGATAAAGACACATCAGGATATTGACCATAAGATGATACTTTACGTTTGCCGTTTATTCTGTATTGGTGGTAATTGTTAGTAAACTCTAATGGACGTTATTGTACCATGAATGTGTGTAAAGTGTTGAATTTATTAGGGTTAGTGGACTATACTGAACCCTAATGAACTGTGAATTGGTGGAGGCGGCGGGAGTCGAACCCGCGTCCGCCAGCCCTCTATTTGAGGATCTACATGCTTAGTTATGCCTTTTAATCTCGCCGTGCCAACTCCGACATTCAGGATTTGGTTTGGCCAGTTTAGATAAGTTTAACTTTAAATCGTCTAAACACCGACTAAAGCGATCTTGCTAAATGACCCTTATCCTAATACCGCAAGCTGAGTTAGGTAAGGGCTAGCTTATGCAGCTAGAGCGTAGTTATCGTCGTTTGCAACTATAACATTTGAAACATTTTTAACGAGGATAGTTTCTTCCTCGGCATGCACCTGCAAACTTCGCGACCCACGTCGAAACCAATGACGCCCCCAGGATATTTCATCTAAGCAGGAATTACCTACTGCGTGAAATGCTTTTTGGCCATTTTGCAAGACTTAGTTTGTTTCGACATTTTATAGGGGATTTGGTTCAATTACAAAGTTCTTTTGTTCGTTTAGCATAGTTGGTGTAATAAATTCTGATAGCAAGCATGACGACAACAAAGGGAATCGCCGATAAAATTAATGAAATGTAAATTTTTGTAAAAAATATTGTTGAGATCACCCTATAGGAGAAACATTTCACTATAATAGATAGCTGAATAAGACTTCAACCCCCCCCCACAGTTAAAAAAAATAACAATTCTAAAAATTAAACTTTGGCATTTAAAAAGTCTTCAGTATGTAAAGAACAATCTTAGAGGAAGTTTCTTAAAAAATTCTTTCTCTAGGTAATTAATTAAAATTTTGGAGAGTATGTATGCAAATCAAAACAAAACATTGCAAACGGCTATTGATGCTACTTGTGATGATAATCAGTGTTCCTGTTTATTCAGCAACCTTAAATTTAACCACAAAATACGGTAAAACTGGTGGACTTCGAGGTAATTTGAACTCGATAGGCGACCAAGTTAACGGCAACATCATTTGTAGCCAAGACAACACCAATGCCAATATTGAGCCAGGTTGTGATATGTTTGATGACCCTGGTTATGTTGCGGGGCCAAACACCCCTGTGGATGACAGTTATAATGGTGATTTGGTCGTACGTACCAATGATAATTTTGAGCTTATCGCAGCATGGTCTTGGCTTGGAAACGCAGGTGGTGCTGAAGAACAAGTGACAATTAGCAGCACATTACCAGCAGGCACAAATTTTATTTTTGACGGCATACCTGGGTCGTGTGACCAAGTGTTAAGTAGCTTGAGTGCCAATGGTAAAACCATTAGTTGCGTAAGAAAAGATTTTGACACCAATGATGTGGGTTCTTATGCTGAGGATTTAGCTTTTGCAGTGAGAGTTGAAGGCGATGCAGTCAATGGAGATACACCAGGTGCTTTATCCATGAGCATGGATGACCCTACAGCCTCAGGTCCTGTTACCGATGGAACAGAGGGAACAAGTTTAGTGATAACGGCTTCACCTCGTTGGAATATTGATAAGGGACAGACGTTTGGTCGTTATACCATACAAGCTGGAAGAACCGATGATTTGGGAGATCCAGGTTGGTGGATATGGTATAATTTTTCTATTGAAGTCGATGAAGTTTCTGGTGCAACTGACAGTCCAATTAATCCCGCACTGGGTAATGAAGCCTTAGCTGGCGGCACGAATGCGACAATAACTTTTACAGATGATTTGAGTAATATTTCTCCAAATGCAAAGTTGGTAACATGGGATACCAATGGCAGTTTTAGTCCTGTATCCAATGCTTGTGATATGGATTCTTTCTCAAATAGCAACGAACCCTACCCTGCTTTTAACGCAACCAATCCAGATCGCAGTATTCAAGTGGCACCTGGTGTCATGGGTGTTACCTGTACCCAAACAGGAAGCTCTGTTGCGGTAACGGTTACTGGTGTCGATACTTCTCTTACGAATGCTCCAAGACGTACGCGCACAGGGTCTTTAATTCCGGTAAACAGAAACATAGCGGCTATTGGAGTCATTCGTGTTTTTGTGCCTTTATCCGATGTGGTTGCAGCAGGTGGCTCATTGGTTACACAGAATTGTGTAACAGGTTTTGATCCAAACGGTATATCAGGAGGTTCTAATTTTGGTGCTCTCACTGAAAGTCCACTGGATAATTGTCACTCAATAACCCTTAATGCTGTAGCAGGTTGGTGGGATAAAAACTACCGCAAAGGTTGGAGTGATAGAACGGCAGAAATCCCTAAATGGGGTGGAGGAGGTTGGTCACTTCCACCAACTGATGGCTCAATTGTAGAAGGAGGTGATGGAACGGTTACACCTGGCGGTGTCTGGGGAACCTATACGGTTCATAGCAATACTGGCGGTACGCCTTTTACAAATGTTACCTTATGTGATGTGATAGATACCGAAACTTATGAAATGACTATTATTGACCCAACGGATACTTATGGAACAGCAGGTACGGGCGTCTTTGACCAGACAATTAATGCCGTTGATTTGTTGTATTCAAGTACTGAAAACAATGCGGGTTTAACCATTGAATACGCCACAGGTTATGTTGGTTCGTGGCCACCTGATCCAACGGTTGCTCCATCAACTGGACCAACAGATGAAGTGGTGGATGAATGTTCGGATCCTGGAATTACTTGGTATCCTGATGTGGTTACTGCCGAAACAACCGATGGTGCACCTGTTTCAAAAGTAAGAATATCAGTACCTTCGTTGAATCCTGGGTTAATTATGGCGATGCGTATTAAACACACGGCCCGAGCTAATTTCCTTACTTCAGGATTGCCCATTCCAAATGACACCTTATTAATCAATCATTCAACCTACACACGTGATGGACTTGCGGGCACAGTTGGCGGCGATGGCAGAAGTTGGCGTGCTGGTGACTATATTGCATTAGATGCAACCCAAGCTCCACCAAATGGCGGTGGTGGTGACCGTTTAATTATGGTACGAGCGAAAGCGAGAATATTAAAAGCCATGGGACCAGGTGCGGTAAGTCCTGGTAGCGAAACAACGGTTACCTTAAGCCCAAGTTTTACCACAGATGGACCAAATCCAGAAACAGGAACCGTCGTTATTGCCGACTTGTTACCCGTTGGAATGAATTATAAATTTGGCTCAACCACAGGCACTTATGGTTCGGGAGCAACACCTTATGGAGAACCCTTGGTGATTCATCCAACAACCGATGCCGACTGCATGATGCATGTGGCAGACATTGTAAACGAAGGTTTTCCTTGTGGTGACACCTTAAATGGTGGTGCAACAGGCACCTCTATCTTGGTTTGGGATTTAGGCACTCAAACAACTGGATTGACGATGAATGACTTGATTTTCAATGGAATTGTTGCTATCGATGCTCCAGCACCTGCAACTTTACAGAATTATGTGCAAATCAGTTCGAGTGCAGACACTTCACCTTCTTCACAAAGAGTAGCCAATGCCAATACCAGTAACACGGTGCCTTCTTCTTTGTTGATTGTTAAGAGTGTTTTAACACCATTAAATGAAATAAACTCAACCACAGCACCCAATAACTGGATGAATTTTCAAATTGGTTTGAGAAATGGTTCATCAGGAATTACCGCAACTAATCTCGATTTTATTGATATTCTTCCCTTCAATGGTGATGGAGTCATGGGTAGTTTCACCTTTACACCAGATCCTGGCGGTACAACAACTGTACCAAGAAATCGAGTGCCAGCTTCAAACTTTAGTGGCACATTGGAGTTTGATAGTGTGAGTTTTGATGATAATGGAGGAACTTGTGATACAACAACCTTAGAGTATTGGTACACAAGAAGTGCAGGTCCTTTGGATATTAGCCCAAATAATGCGGCATTAAATGATACCACAACAGGCACATCAAACTGGTGTCAAGGCACCGCGGCAGGACCTGGTGGTTGTGATGGTGGTGATGGCCCAATTACTAATGCGGATGTTACTGCTTTTCGTGTAATCGGACCTGATTTTCCTCCTTCTGCTACCTGCTTTGTCAACGTAACCTACGCAACAGCTGGTGCTAATGTTGATGCTGACATTTACTCAAACACATCAGGTGCAGCAATACAGGGTGTGACTAATGCAGTATTATCCAATACCGTTTCTGCCCAAGTATTTGCAGGCTCAATTGGAGACACTATTTGGTACGATGCAAATAACGATGGTGTATTTGATGCAGGCGAAGGTTTAGGTGGCATTACTGTTACTATAACACCACCTGCAAGCATTGATTTAGGCAATGGTCCTGGTCAACCGATAAGCACAACCACAGATGCCAATGGGAATTATAGTTTTCCAAACTTACCCGCAGGAAGTTATACAATAGAAGTGGATGAAACAACATTGCCTTCTCCATTACAAGGCAACAATACTGTTGATCCAGATGGTGGTAATGACTCAACTTCTGTATACAACTTAGGTCCTGATGAAGATAATCTTGATCAAGATTTTGCCTACTTTGTAGCAGCAGGGATTCGCATTGATAAAACGGTTTATGTTGGTCATGATGGAGGTGCTTCTTGTCCGGGTGGAGAATTATCACAAGGTCCAAACCCTACTGATGTGACTTATTGTTTTGTTGTGACTAATACTGGTGGTACGTATCTTGATGCGATAAACATTACAGATGCAGCCATTGGTATTACTCAAGCGAACCTAACCTTGCTATCTGGAATCTTGCCTGTAGCTCCTGGAGCTAGTGTGATTTACTATTTTGACGGCACATTAACTGCCGATTTAGTTAACACTGCTTCAGTTACTGCTAATCCAACCGATGAAAATGGTGTTGACTTACCCAATGGTGTTGATCCAACTGATGACGATACAGCCGAAGTGGCAGTACTTGCAGTTGGTATAGATATACAGAAAACTGTTTACCTAAATCACGATGGTGGTGCATCTTGTCCAGGAGGAGAGTTAGCAACTGGATTGTCAGGAACGCTAGTCACGTATTGTTTTGTTGTGACAAACACAGGCGGCAGTCATCTAGATGATGTGAATATTACCGATGCAGCGATTGGCGTAACTCAAGCTAACTTAACTTTGATAGCAGGGACTTTACCGCTAGCACCAGGTAGTTCTATTAGTTATTACTTTGAGGGTACAATTACTGCTGATTTAATTAATACAGCATCAGTCAGTGCTAATCCAACTGACAATATGGGCAACGACCTACCAGGTTTAACGGACCCAACCGATAGTGATACAGCAGAAGTTGACCTCGTAGGACCAGGAATTGAAATAGTTAAAACTGTTTATGAAGGTCATGATTTAGGAGCCAGTTGTGCAGGAACTAATAGCTTAAATATTTATGCTGCAACTGATTTAACTTATTGTTTCACCGTAACCAATACAGGCGATACATTCCTTGCTAGTATTAACCTTAACGATGCGACCTTAGGCATAACTCAAGCAAATATGACCTTGTTATCAGGAACTGAACCTTTAGCTCCTGGAGCAACATTGGTTTATTTCTTTGAAACCAATCAATCTGCAAGTTTAGTTAATACGGTTGATGTTGTTGGTAACCCAGTTGATAATTTAGGTAACGACCTTCCTGGCTTACCTGATGTCAATGATGACGATACAGCAACAATAAGTTTCTTGGTTCCTGAGATGACATTAACCAAATCGGTTTATGTTGGTCATGATTCTGGTGCTAGTTGCCCTGGAACTGCTGCGGTTACACTCAACGATGATGCAGATGTTACCTTCTGTTTTATTGTCACCAATACAGGTGATGTTGACTTGGATAATGTTGCGCTTAATGACATTACCTTAGGCATTACTGATACTGATATGACATTAATTTCGGGAACTTCTCCATTAGCACCAGGTGCATCAATGGTTTGGATTTATGAAACAACCTTAACTCAGACTCTTGATAATGTAGCACAAGCAACAGCAAACCCTGTTGATGCTTTGGGCAATGATATCCCTGTGTTAATTGACGAAGAAGCAAATGGCAATGCAACCGTTAATATAATTAGAATGATACCTACATTAAATAGGTATTCCATTCTGTTTACAATATTGATGCTGCTTGTTACTGGCTATTTCGCAAGAAGAAGAATCACTAATTTATAAAATTTAGATTCAGTAAGAAGTTAAGCCCTGTGGAAATCATTTTCACAGGGCTTTTTTTTGACCTATAATAAACTCAAGAGTCTGCAACCAAATGCTTTACTTTAAACCCTAAAATTTAAAACACTTTTAACTAAGTCTTTAGGCACTTGAACATGATAGCCTTGTTCGATTAAATTGGCTTTGACGGTTTGTATATCTTCATTGGCGAGTTTTTCACGGCTGCTTAAATCCAGCTCCATGACTTTGGTATTTCTGCCGATAAGTTTGATGAGTTCATCGGGCAAATCTTGTATCTTTTTGTCTTTTTCTAGGTAAACATACAAGCCTGTTTTTGTGTCGGATCGGTAAATATCGCAGATCATTCGACTGTCACCGATTTGGCTAAATTACGGGGTTGATCGACATCGGTACCACGCAATAATGCGACATGATAGGACAATAATTGCAGGGGAATATTAAAAACTATGGGTGAGGTAAATTCACCACTGGCTTCTAATTCAATTAAATGCGTGTTGTCTCCATCAAGTCCATGCTCGCCTTTGTGGTCAACAAAAACGAATAATTCGCCACCGCGGGCTCTAACTTCTTCGATATTTGACTTGAGTTTTTCAAGCAATGCATCATTTGGGCAGACGGCAATGACGGGCATTTTGTCATCAACCAATGCAAGTGGTCCGTGTTTGAGTTCGCCCGCAGGATAACCCTCGGCATGAATATAGGAAATTTCTTTAAGTTTGAGTGCACCTTCTAAAGCGATGGGGAAATGCACCCCTCGACCTAAAAATAGGGCGTTTTCGCGTTGCTCTATTTTTTCTGCAAAAACTTTAATTTTATCATTAAGCAACAAGGCTTGATTGACTATACCTGGCAATGTTCGCAGTTGTTTTGCCAAATAGCAACGAAGATGTTCATCAATTTCATTAAGTTCAGCAAATTTGAGTGTGATTAATGCCAAAACAGACATTTGTGTGGTTAATGCCTTGGTTGATGCTACACCAATTTCGGGTCCTGCTCGGGTCATCAAGCAGTAATCGCTTTCTCTATCCAATGTCGAATTTGGCACATTACACACGGCTAAAGTGGTTAGATAATTCACTTGCTCTTTGGCAAAACGTAAGGCAGCCAATGAATCCGCGGTTTCACCCGACTGCGAGATGGTTAAAAATAAACTATTTTCTGGCACGACTGGATTGCGGTAACGATATTCACTGGCAATTTCCACTTGAGTGGGTATTCGAGCAATGGATTCTAGCCAGTATTTGGCAATCAATGCTGCATGGTATGAGGTTCCACAGGCAATTATGTGCACTTGTTTGGTGTTGACTAAAATTTCTTCCAATTCTGAGTCAATAAACTCTTTGGCAACTTTTCCATCGTATAAGCGATCAGCCAATGTATTGGCAATAGCTGTGGGTTGTTCGTAAATTTCTTTAAGCATGTAATGTTCATAACCGTTTTTACTTAAAGCTTCGGCTGAGAGTTCCACCGTTTTTAATTCTCGCTGGATAATGTCATCATTTTTATCATAGATGACACAGCTATCGGGTGTTATCTCGACAATATCGCCCTCTTCCAAGTAATGAAATTGTTTGGTTTCATTGATTAATGCTTGCACATCAGAGGCAATAAAGTTTTCCCCTTTACCGCGACCGACAATTAATGGACTGCCCTTGCGTGCGGCAATGATTTTTTCGGGTTCGGCGCTGTTGGTAATGGCAACAGCATAAGCTCCGTCTAATTTTCTTAATGCCTTGTGGCAAGCCGCTGAAAAATCTCTGCCTTGCGATTGGTAATAATGAATCAAGTGCACCAAAGTTTCGGTATCGGTTTCGGATTTAAACTGATAACCCTCGGCAATGAGTAAATTACGCAACGGTACATAATTTTCAATTATGCCATTGTGGACAACGGCAATTACACTATCCGAATCATGAGGATGGGCATTGTTGGTGGTTGGTTCGCCATGGGTTGCCCAACGCGTATGCCCAATACCCGAATGACCGCAAACAGGGTGAATTTTTAAATTTTCTATCAGTTTATTTAACTTTCCCGCTTGCTTACGAATACTGATGCGATGGTTTTTTTCATTAATGGCAATACCAGCCGAATCGTATCCACGGTATTCCAGAGTTTTTAAGCCATTAATGATAATGTCAGTGACATCTCTATTGGCTGTTGCTGCGACAATTCCGCACATGGACTATTCCAAATTCTCAAAAATGCCATTCTAGTTGAATTTACTGTTCTTGTCTATTTTTCAGAATTTTTAATTTGCAGCAAACTTGCAAGGTATTGTTCTTCGGCACGAGTCCATAAAGCGTAGGCATTTCTTTTGCATTGATTGGCTAAGTTGATTGCTTTTGAAATTTGAC
>JALSIL010000554.1 GCA_026990095.1 Lysobacterales bacterium | reverse complement strand
ATGAATTATACAATAAACTATCAATCGACATCACGCCATCAAGCAAACTTAAAATTGAAATCGTTTCAAAGGACAACCCTCACAGGGCGGAAGTTGAAACATTTATTCAGCAGTCCTTTGCCACTCATTTTAATGCTAATTTACATGGATTCTTTCCCTTAATTCTAACCATTAGAAATATTAAAAACAATGAATTAATCGCAGCTGTTGGTATTCGATGTGCTAAAAAAGAACGTCTGTTTTCTGAGTGCTATTTAGATGAACCAATTGAACAAACCATTGTTAAACTCGAATCAACGCTTACATCAAGAGGAAAAATTGCCGAATTGGGTAACTTTGTTGTCAGAAATCGCAGCGATATTAAGCGCGTTATTCCAATACTTGGACAGTTTATTAAAACTCTGAATGTGGACTGGGTCATTTATACGCTCACTCGTCCCATAAAAACTTATTTTAACAAATTAGGAATTGAGTTAAATCACATCACTGATGCTGATATTGCTAAAGTCAATGGAGCAGCCAAAGATTGGGGACGTTATTATAACTTTAAGCCCGCTGTATACTATTCTAATGTCAAAAACAATCTCAATGAGGAAACTTTGAGCAAATGCAAATAGTCAATCCAAAATCTCGGGTCGCTTTACACTTAGACAACAGTGAATTGTGGTTAAAATTAGATAAATTATTAACCAAAGACCAAGCGATTATTATTCCCATTCCGCATTTCTTCACTCAGCAACAAATACAATTTATGGTGAAAAAAGCAGGAGTAGACAGTGTTGTTTGTCACCCGCAAGCCGAAGATTTGTGGCTTGCCATGGGATTTAGCTTTAGTTCTCGCCTTTGTGATGGGGTTGTCTTGATGGAAAAATTCATGACAGACTACCCAAAGCTGCCTCAAAACACGCACAAAATCACTTTTACATCAGGCACAACAGGAGAGCCCAAGGGCGTTTGTTTGAGCTTGTCGCATTTACAAAAAGTTGGCAAATCTCTTGCCGATATTACACAAAAATTTGGAGTAAAAAAACACCTGTGCGTTTTGCCTTTGAGTGTTTTATTGGAAAACATGGCAGCCCATTATGCTGCCCAACACCGTGACATTGAAGTCATCACTCCGAGTTTAACCGAACTTGGTTTAAGCGGTTTCAGTTCATTAGACATTAAAAAACTGATTGCAAGCTTAGTGAAATACCAGCCTGATAGCCTTATTTTAATGCCACAAATGCTCAAAGCGATAGTTTATGCATGCGAACACCATCAGGTGAAATTACCGTTTTTAAAATTTATTGCCGTTGGTGGTGCGGTTTGTTCCAAAGGTTTATTGCACAAAGCCCAAAAACTAGGTTTACCCGTTTACGAAGGCTATGGCATCAGCGAATGCGGTTCGGTTATTAGTTTAAACACCGATAGGCAATCCGCTGGCAGTGTTGGGCAGGTTTTGCCACATCAACAGGTCGAAATTACCGAAGATGATGAAATTATCGTCAAAGGCAACTTGTTTTTAGGGTATTTGGGTCAAAAAGACAACCACGAAGAACACTTCCACACTGGTGATTTGGGACGGTTTGATGAAAACAATAACTTACGTATCATTGGACGCAAGAAAAACATTATCATTAACTCGTTTGGTCGCAATATTTCACCCGACTGGATTGAAGCCGAACTCTTAGCTCACGATGAAATCAGCCAAGTGGTGGTTTACGGCGAAGCCCAACCTTTTTTAACCGCATTGTGTGTGAGCCAAAGTGATGAAAAAAAAATAAAAGCAGCAATTATTAAAACCAATAAAACCTTACCCGATTATGCTCAAGTGAAAGAAATTATCCATTGTGAGCAGGCATTTAGTCTCAAAAACGGCATGTTAACAGCATCAGGTAAAACCAAAAACCCAAACATTTTCAACCATTACAAAAAACAATTAGAGAACGTCTATGCAAACACTTAATCAACACACACCATCCCAATTTGAAACGCTGTGTCAGGCAACACAAGCCGAACAACAAGACTTGCTTTCTATCCCGATAATTGGGCAAGCATTGCAAGGTAAAATATCGCTTGAGAATTATATCGAATTTTTAACTCAAGCCTACCATCACGTCAAACACACCGTGCCATTAATGATGCTCACGGGCAGTAAAATAGCCGAGAAAGACGAATGGCTGCGTTTGTTAATGGCAGAATATATCGAAGAAGAGCTGGGGCATGAAAAGTGGATACTCAACGACATCGCTGCATGTGGTGGTGACAAACAAAAAGTTGCCCAAGGAGAACCTGCATTTGCCACCGAAATGATGGTCGCTTATGCTTATGATTCGATTAATCGCATCAATCCTTTGTGCTTTTTAGGTATGGTGCACGTACTGGAAGGAACCAGTGTGCAATTGGCAACTAACGCTGCCAACAAAATAAAAGAGTCCTTAAATTTACCGCAAAAAGCCTTTAGTTATCTTATTTCTCACGGTGATTTGGATATTGATCACCAAAAGTTTTTTGAAGATTTAGTCAACCGTTTGGATGATGAACAACTAGCGGTTGTGATTAAATCCTGCAAACGCTTTTACCAACTCTACGGCAATATTTTTCGAGGTATCGCCGCATGAGTTTTAACTGGAGCGAACAAACCGTTATCGTAACAGGAGCTTATGGTGGCTTAGGTCAAGAGTTGTGTAAAATCCTAGACCATCTCGGCGCTCATTTAATTATCACAGGCAGAAACAAAGATAAGATTAAGCAATTAGAACAAAGTCTTAATAATTGCACAAGCCTCGTTGGTGATGTGGGTTCTGATGAGTTTATGAATGGACTATTGGTCATTGCAATGAATAAAAAAGCCAACGGCCATATCCTTATCAATAATGCGGGGGTTAGTACCGCTGCCTTTTTAGCACTGCAATCAAAGGATGAAATACAAGCCCAATTAAACATCAACTTACTTGCACCTATTTTGCTTTGTCAATCTTTATTACCTTGGTTAAAGTCCTCAAAGAATGGTAAAATTATCAATATTGGTTCAACTTTTGGAGCCATTGGCTACCCAGGATTCAGCACATACTGTGCCAGCAAATTTGGTTTACGGGGATTTTCACAAGCCCTAAATCACGAATTATCAGATACTACTGTTGAAGTTCAATACCTTGCACCGCGAGCCATCGCAACCAAAATAAATTCGGACAAAGTTAATAGACTCAACCAAGAACTTAAAAATAACGTTGATACTCCAGAGCAATTAGTACCACAAATCATTAACGCCATAGAAAAAGGCAAAAAAGAGAAGTTTTTTGGCTTCCCAGAAAAGCTCTTTGCCAAAATCAACGGATTGTTTCCAAGTATAGTATCAGGCTCAATCTCAAAAGAATTAGCAATCATAAAAAAACATTTAAACAAAGAAGGTCAATCATGAAAATAATAGTTTTATTACTTAGTTTAGCCACGTTTATCACTCAAGCTCAGATGACTGATGAAATCAGAGCCATTCAAAAACAATGGGCAGTTGTTAATTATCAAACACCAGAAAAACAAAAAGAAGATGGATTTGAAAAGCTGGCTAAAACAGCCACCCAATACGTGGTCAATCACCCAAAAAACGCCCACGCCTTAACGTGGGAAGGCATCGTTTATTCCACCTATGCCGGAGTGGCAGGCACATTCAGTGCTGGCAAACTGGCAAAACACGCCAAAAAATCCTTTGAACAAGCCATAAAAATTGATGGCAACGTACTAAATGGGTCGGCCTACACGTCACTTGGTGTGTTGTATTTCAAAGTACCTGGCTGGCCTTTGAGTTTTGGCAACAACAAAAAAGCCGTCAAAAACCTCAAAAAAGGACTGGCACTCAACCCCGATGGCATCGACTCCAATTATTTTTACGCCGATTTCTTACAAGACGAACAAGACGATTACCAACAAGCCAAAAAATACTTGCTAAAAGCTCAAAAAGCCGCTCCACGCCCAACACGCCCGTTGGCTGATGAGGGTAGACAGGGTGAAATCAAACTATTACTTAAAAAAGTCAATGAAGAACTTGAAGATTAAAACCATTAAACCAAGTCGTGGCGTCCGTCGAAGACGCCATACTTATTATCTAGCAGGTTAATATCAACCTCTCTATGCGAATCTTTTATATGGTTTCATTTCAGATTTAAATTTATTTTTTAACTCTTCTTTGATTGTGTACCTATTAAGAGATCTAACAAGTTCTTTGCCAATTGCATAGGCTAAATTTACAGGCACAGCATTTCCAATTTGTTTATAAATTTGATTCATGCTCCCAGCAAATACCCAATCATCAGGAAATGTTTGTATTCTAGCGTATTCTCTGGTTTGAAAAGGGCGAGTAAAATCTGGATGACAACGCTCAGTTTGTTTTTGTGCAGGTGATGTTGTTAGTGTTAAACAGGGTTCGTCCCAACTAATTCGCCGAGCCATACCCGTTTTACCACCTCCTAAATAAAAGCTCTTTAACATGTATTCTTTTTGCACTTCAATCGGAAGTTCTCTCCAGTACCCGCCTGCTGGAACCATCTCCATAATTTCTTTTTTCCTTTCGGGGTACTCTTGTCCCTTTGATTCTTCAACATCCGTAGCATAGAGTTTGCCAGCTTTTAGAGCCTCTGATATGTTCATCATTCTTGAATTAGGTTTAGGGTAATTAAACTCAATACCGCTGCCTTTTTTTATTCCAATTATGATTAACCTTTCTCTTTTTTGTGGTACATTGTAGTAAGCGGCTTTTAATATTTTAGGAGTTAAAACGTCATAACCTATGTCAACTAAAGCACTAATCATCGTTCGCAAAGTATTTCCATTATCATGAGAAACCAATCCTTTGACATTTTCACCAACACAAATTAATGGTTCAACATCTCGTACTGTCTTAGCAAATTCATAAAACAATGTTCCTCTTGTATCATCTAGTCCTCTTTTTTTACCTGCATAACTAAATGCCTGACAAGGAAATCCTCCTGTCACTATATCAACTTTCCCCTTGTATGATTTAAAAGATTGTTCTGCAATATCGCCTTCTGCTACCTTCCAATTAGGTCTATTTTGTCTTAAGGTCTTACACGCCCATTGGTCAATTTCATTTAATAAAATACAAGACAGTCCTGCTTTTTCTAGTCCCAAAGCCAATCCCCCTGCACCTGCAAATAACTCCAAAACAGTAAATGGTTTTATCGCAGCATTGTAATTTGGTGAGTCTTCCATTACACTATTATTGATGGTGTTTGAATCCACATAAGGTTCGAGTGATTGAGGTGTGTAAACGCGATAATTATTTGGCATACGAACAGATTTTAGCTTACCGCTTTTATCCCAGCGTCTTAGGGTTTGTTTAGATACAGCTAGTAATTCAGCGGTTTCAGCGAGTGAATAATAGTTTTTCATAGTTAAAGTTATACAACATTATACATGGTTATTTTATTTTAAACGGTATTAAACGTGAATCAAGAAGAAAAAGAACAAATTTTAAAAAAAGCACAAAAATGGTTTAAGCAGAGCATTGCTCAAAACCATATTAAAAACACTAAAAAGTTAAAAGATGCCTCCAACTTTGACATAAATCCATTTTTAGCTGTTTATTTATCAAATTTTCTAACGGGCAAATCAAAATCTAAAGGTATAGCAAAAGCATTACTTTATCCTCGGGTGTTAGGCACTTCCATTACAACTTCATTTGGAACAAATATCCAAAAATTTACCAATGAAGTGTTGTCATCCTTTGGAAGTACAACCACAGGAATAGACATAGAGTTTATTGATCAAATTAATAAGAACAAAATATATTGCCAACTGAAATCAGGCCCAAACACAATAAATAAAGATGATGTTGAAACAATTGCAGGTCATTTTAAAAATGTCATTAACCTTGGTCGGACAAATAATTTAAGAATTACTCACAATGATATGGTTGTAGGTATAATATATGGCACAACTGAAAGTTTGAACGGACATTACAGAAGGATTCAAAATGACTATGGCTACCCAATTTATATTGGAAAAGATTTTTGGCATAGACTTACAGGTGATGAAAATTTTTATGCTGATTTGGTAAAAGCAATTGGAAAAGTTGCGGTTAAAGCTGATTTTAAGAAAGAACTAAAAGAGGTAATTGATGAATTAGCAATGTCGCCTGAAATTCAAGATTTAGCCGATTAATCTTTATTATTGAACTTTAAAAAAGAAGCTTGTCCAATTAAACACTAACTCATTATAACGCACATGTACCTAAACACCTTCGATTTTGATGAACCGCCATTTTCGATAACGCCAGACCCTAAGTTTGTGTTTTTAAGTCAAAAACACCAAGAGTCTTTGGCACATCTTGTTTATGGAATTACGCGTGGTGGTGGTGCGGGGTTTGTGCAATTAACAGGAGAAGTGGGCACAGGCAAAACCACCATTAGTCGGTTGTTGTTGGAGCAAATTCCTGAGAAAACCAATATTGCGTTGATTCTTAACCCTGTTATCACGCCTTTGGAGTTGATTCAGAATATTTGCAAAGAATTAAAAGTCTCTATGCGCGGGATAAAAACCAAGCTTAATGCTTTGGTGGATAAACTTAATGATTATTTGTTAAAATCATGGGCGAATGGTGAAAACACGGTGGTCATTATTGATGAAGCACAGAATCTTCCGCGTGATACGCTAGAACAACTGCGTTTACTGACCAACCTTGAAACCGACAAACAAAAACTTTTGCAAATAATCTTAATTGGACAACCCGAATTGCGAGCCACTATGCGTCGCGATGATTTACGTCAATTGGCTCAACGCGTCACGGCTCGTTACCACTTGATGCCACTTGATGCGAATGAAACCTATGATTATTTACAACACCGTATTTGCGTTGCTGGTGGTAAAAAAGAAATCATTAATCAATCGGTTGCCAATAAAATTTATAAATTAACTGGCGGTGTGCCACGGTTAATCAATATTTTAACCGACCGTGCTCTGTTGTCTGCTTATTCGGATAATTCACGGGGGATTAAGGCAAAACACATTGGCATTGCTGCCAAAGAAGTGTTGCCAGAAAATTATAAAAAGCATTCAGGCAAACGCATTAAGCTGATATTAATTACGGCCACCGCTTTAGTTTTGGGCTTTTTGGCGTATGAATATTCAAAAATATTTGCTCAAGATATGAATGCAGTTGATAAATTAGCTAAACCAAAGACAGTTGCAGCACCCTCCACTATTGAACTTCCTTCAAATGATGAGGTTTGGAAAAAATATTTTGAACTTTGGGATGCCAAACCCGATAAAAACTGGCATAAAACCCTTTGCCCTCCCAGTGATGAAACAGGCATGGCATGTGTCAGAAGACAAGGAAATTTAACCATTATACGCAAGCTTAATCACCCTATCATTTTGCAATTAGAGAATAATTCTTTGGCACTGTTATTATCGGTTAACGAAAACAAGCTTGGACTTTTTAGTCAAAATGGCAGCATTTCATGGCTGCAAAAATCGTGGTTAGATAAACAATGGTTTGGAAATTATTTTATTATTTGGCCAATGCCAGCACAATTATTAGTTGAACCAAGTGCAAAAGACTTGTCTAATTGGGCATTAGAAATGGCAAACACCATTTCTAATGCTAAAATAACCGCGACTCAATTAAGCCAGTGGATTAAAGATTTTCAATCAAGCAATGGGTTGCTTGCTGATGGAATTATTGGCAAAGAAACGCAAATGGCTTTAAGCTTACGTGCTTATAATGGACCAACACTTAACAATTAATTAGAAAAATATGTCAACTATACTCGATTCTTTAAAAAAATCTTCCGATCAACGCAATAACAGTGGTGGGGATTCTTTGGATAATTTTAACTTTTCCAATCAAAGCAAGTCCTCCTCATTTTCTAAAATTATTGTTATTTTAATTATTGCATTGGCTTTGGCTGGGGCATTTTGGGTTTACCAAAACTATTTTGCTGGGAACATGCAGGAATCAGAGCCTCAAGAAGTGATTGCAGAACAAGCAAACAAAAAATCCCTTAAAAACCCCACAAATGAAAACACAAAAACTCAGGCAGGGAAAAATAACTCAAAAATAGAAAACCTACAGCTCTCCCAAAATACAAGGAAAAAAGATAAACCAAACAGCAACGCCATTAAAGCGCGAATAAAAAAGCTTAAAGAACAAAAAGAACAGCAAGCAATGGCAAGTCGTGAGGCGAAATTGTCCGATTTAAACCGGAACAATTCTTCTTTTGTTGAATCCAATAAAAAAGAAGATATTTACGCTAAAATCAAGGCACAACGTTCATTAATTAATTCCAATGGAAATAAAAAGAATGAAAATAATGAAAAAGCCACAAAATCAATTCGCTTGGCACAACAAGAATCCAATCCTAAGCTGAACAAGGCCGATAACACGGCTAAAAAAAAAGCCATACCAAGCCAACAACACCGTTTGCTTTATCAGTTGCCCTTTTCTATACGAAAAGAGATTCCAGAACTTAAACTCAATATTCATGTTTACGATGAAGTGGCAGAAAATCGTATTGCTATTATTAACGGCACTCGTTTTGCCGTTGGTGACATGGTTACTGACCAGATATTACTCAAAGACATCGTGGTTAATGGCATAGTATTGGATTACAACGGCAATGAGTTTTTTATTCCAAACTAGGAGCTTGTCCGAGAACACAGAACCTACTGCGAAAGCTCTGGATTTGGGCATCTTTTTAGCTGATTTTCGTCAAATAGCGGTGCTATTCTCCTTAAATCAGTTAAAAACCTGCCTCAAACCAGTTCTTTCTCGCTACGGTTTCTGTTCTGGGACAAGCTCCTAGCAATACACCCAAGACTTAACGACTATGGGCTTAAAGTCTATTGACTTAATGGATTTATAATTTTA
>JALSIL010000553.1 GCA_026990095.1 Lysobacterales bacterium | reverse complement strand
CTAATTGGTCGTATGAATAGTTATACCATATGTTTTTACTCAGGGAGTTATTAATAATATTGGTCATAAAACCACGGTCTTTGTCAAAGATATAATCGGTGACTAAATTGGCGGCTTTGGTGTCTTGAGTAATATTGCCTCTGTTGTCTGTGGCATTGATTTTGTAGTATTGCTGGCTTTCGTTTTCGGCATTGGTGATGCGTTCAAGATAGCCTTGGGCATTGTAATTGTTCTTTATCGCTTTGCCTGAGACATCTTGTTCAATTTTACTGCGGGAGTATTGATCATAGTAGATGCTGTTGGTGTAGCTGCAGTCGCCACCGTTGTTGCAAACGTTTTGGGTGTCGGTGAAGCTGGTGGTGATACTTGATAGGCGTTTGAGGTTGTCATAGACATAATCACGCCTGAAGGCATCGATTCCTAAAAGCTCGATTTCGGATTTGATTTGATTGGTTGTGGCATTATAATTTTGAGAAGTGCTGAGTTTTTTGATGCCATTGCTATCAAAGTTCTCGGTCAAATATACCCTGCCTAGTTCATCTCGATAGTTCGTCACATATTGGCCTTTGGCATCGGTAACTCGGATGATTTCACCTTCGGCATTGTAATCGCTGGTGGTCGTGCCTGTATCGACATCAAGACTTGTTGTCTTGCGTCCCAATTTATCATAGGTGTTTTTAGTTAGTAGTTCGGTGATTCCATCGGCTGTGCGGTGGATTTCAGTAACCAAGCCTTGGGCGTTGTAGGTATAGTCCAAGGTGTTGTTCAGGTGGTCTTTGGCTTGGATTAATTCACCCAGTGCGTTCTTGGTCTCGGTTTTAGTTTGACCTAAGGCATTGGTTGTGGTGGTGACAAAACCAACATAGCTGATGGTTTCGGTGGCACCATCGGGTAAGGTGACTTTGGTGACACGGTTGTAACGGTCATATTCGGTGCTGGTTGTAGGAATATTGGCGGTATCGGTTTCACCGTAGAAATAAGGGCCAACGGTGGTTACTGCTCGACCTAAATTGTCAAAATACTGGTCATTGATGATCCAGCGTTCATCGGGATTGAGTGTGTTGGCATCATCAGTGTTGTTAAAACTGCGTGCAGTTGTGCTGATGGTGCGTCCCAGTTTATCCATAAATTCATAGCTTAATGAGCCACCCGATGCACGGTTGGTGATTCTTATTTTAGCATTGGCAGGACAACTGGCCTCCGCTGTTGTGCCTGTTAGGTTGCTACACCATTTTTTGGAGGTGTATGTCCACGAACCCAAGGATGAGTAACTGGTCTGTGCTGTACCAAATATGTCATAGCTATTGGTGGTGGTTGTGCCCAATAAATCGGTGGTGGTGACGGGGTTGCCGTAGATGTCACGGGAGGTGATGCTTGAAACGCTTTGATTCAATGAGTTTTTGACTTGATTAACGTATCGACCTTTGGCATCAAACACCAATTGATTGTAGCGGTGTATTTTGGTGTCATTGGCACTATCGGGTACATCACTGGCCAGTGTTGTGGTGTTGGCACATTGGGCATTGGTAAAATCAGCCCCTGAACAAGAGATGGTTTTGATTTCATTGCCAAAGCGGTCATATTCGTGGAGTATTCTCAAAAACTTATCTGCACCATCATTGGGGAACTTTCTTTCTTCACTCAACAAGCCTGTGGTGCTGTTATAGTCGTATTCCATTAATGTGGTGACACTTGGTTTGCCAGGTCTTGCAACCGTTGTACTGGTGCTGCGCAGTAGCCCTATTTTCCAGTTGCTTGTGGTATTGTCATAGGTGTTGGTGGTTGTGGTGGTGTGCAATAGGTTTGCAGGAATATCTGTGCCGTTGTATATTTTTACGGTATTTACCAATGGATTGCCAAACAGATCATGGCTTGTTATTTGCACTCTTGTTTTTAGAATAGAGCCGTCAACAGGTGCAAATGTTTTTTCAATGGTGTTTTGAATATAACTAAACTGTGGTTTGCCTGTTGTTGTTCCGGTTGTGCCATCCGTGTTAAACTTATGAAAACTGTTGATTGTTTCGGACAATGTAACAGTTGTTGATGGTGAGCGATTTACCGCTAATAAAAAAGGTGTACAGTTTATTTGATTCGGCAAACAAGGCTCGGGAAAGCAGCTGTCATCGCTCGAACACTCAGGAGGTATTGTCGGTGCCACTTCAAGCTGTTTAACTGTTATTGTTTTTGGTAACCCAATGTACGGAAATTCTTGAGAATAACTTGTCTGGGTTTGAAGCACATAGTTTTGTGTTTGTGTTGTGCTCTTTACTGGTATTGAAGTTACTATTTTTTCAAAACCTAAAAATCCACGCCCCCCTGTTTGTACTCGTGCACTTTGATACTGATATTGAATTGTGGTTGTGTTTTGTGGATCTGATTGTGTTGGTGTATCTGTTGTAACTGATTGCACTACATACATACTGCTTAGGTAATCAAAAACTGGTGAGTTGTTGCCAAAAGTTAGTTGGTTGCCTCCGCTTCCTTGTAAATACAATGACGAAAAGGTTAATGGTTTATATTCAATTTTAGTGCTTGCTCCTAGACCATTTACTATGGTTTTTATTTTATCTGCTGCTGTATACCTTTGTTTTTGTGGATAAATTTTTTGATGACCCGAAGAATCAATTCTAAAATGGTCAATTCGACCATCTCCATTGATATCCATAAAAAAATTACTGTTGGTATCTATGTTAACTGCATGTGCATCCGTTTGGAAATTAGCTGAAAAATCACTTCCTGTCCATAATCGGCAATAATACGGATGATTAAAAAAATCGGTAGGAAATAGAATATCCAACATTCCATCATTATTACAATCATTTAATGTGACTTGATTATTAAAGTTCCCTGTTGATTGAGTAATTGCACCTATAGTTTGTTTTGCCTCAAATCCACTACCGTTTGCAAGCCTAAAACTCCAATTAGGGTTTTGGTAAGAAACGATATCGGTTAGCCCGTCTGCATTGACATCGGCAAACCTCATTTTTATTCCTGTATTCCCAGTGGAATCCGAGATTTTATCAAGATAATAATATTCACTAGCAAAATTTAGGCTACCCGCTCCATTTGTTCCTGTATTTATAAAGGCAATCCAGTGCGATGATACAAATGAACTTCCACCTAAAATAGTAAGGTCATCATTTGATTTAAACTTGTATTTTGTTACATTTAAAGTGCCTCCAATATTTTCATGAAATACTTCTGATTGCAATATCATGTCAGCAACACCATCACCATTAATGTCATGTGTTCTAATGTTTATTGAATTTTGTGATTTAAATCGGTACTCCATAAAATTTAACCCTGAGGGTAACCCAGCTATTTCAGGAAATGCCGAAGGATTAAAAGGCAATAAAATTGGTATTTGTGTGGTTGAAAATACAAATCCACCCACTTGTTTTTGCAGGTATCTTACTGACAGTTGTCCATTGTTATCACCATATAGCAAGTCTGCTAAACCATCACCATTCATATCCACCACTTGAAAATCATCATTGTTAGTAACAGCTATGTTTGTATTTATTGGTGTACTACTAAAATTTGTTCCACTCGAATTTGCCAAATAAATCTGCCAAAAAGATAATCCTGTTACCATTAAGTCTTGCAAACCATCCGCATTATAATCAATTAAATGCCATTTGTTGTTGAGTATTGTTCCTGTTGGAGCTGCAATGCCTGTTGAAACAATGGAGCCGAAACCACCTTCACCATTGGCTTTGGCAATTTTAAAAGTGTTTGAATTATCTATAAAAATCAAGTCAGCCCTTGAATCGGCATTTATATCTCCCAATTTTGAACTAACTAAACCCGTTGGAAAAAAGCCTGTTGCTGTATTGGTACTTTGGAAAGTTTTTAGTGGTTGCGACCAATCAAATGAAGTTGTTGGTAAACAATCATTTATTCCTCGACATTCTGAAATTGAAGTCATGATTGAACGACCCGAGTGACTGGAGTTACTGTAAGATAATGTATAGGTGCGAACATTTACCCCATCAATAAAAGAATCAACCGATGCCAATCGTTGCGTCATCGCCACTTTAGCACCCGCAATATAGGCAATTGTTTTGTCATCGCGTGTGCTTTCATAAGTAAAAGACAGCTTGTTATAGGTCCCATGAGACAAATCTTGTGCTGTACCATTACCAATATGACCCGTATAATCCACATCCAAAAGCACAAACTCAAGATTGCCCAATTTTTGATAAGTGTAATCAATATAATTGTTCATGTTGTCCTTAAAGCGACTAATCGCCCAAGCATAAACGGGTGTTCCTACCACATCGGTGGCAGCAATGGCAGAATCGGTGGTATCGCCATAATAAGCAATCGAACCATCTTTGCGCTCGATGGTAAATGAATCTGTTGTTGCCAAATAAGTAATGCGTGCAAACTGGTCGCGTTCGGTACGATAAGTTGAGCCTTCATCCCAATAGTTAGCACCACCAACCAAATACAATCGCTCACCATTCAAACAGAGTTTATCGTTATTATCCCAAGTGATGGGTTGTGGTGTAATAGCACTTGTGCCATCTCTTGATTCTTGCGTTTCTCGACATCGGGTGATAACTGTTGTACCACTTAATGACCAACCAACTCCAACCACGCCATTGCCCGAACCACTGGAATAATTCAACGACATTTGCGGAGCAAGACCTGCAGTACCAGCTCCTGTCAAAAGTGGAATTGAGTAATTGGCTTGACCCATTTGATCCGCTTGAAAACTTGCAGAAATACTTCCCACTAAGTGGCTTTCTGTTTCTATGCTTGGAACATCTGTGATTTCTGCAACAGTGTCAGAGTTATAATTCACTATTGGTAACCCTGGCACCTCAAAACCATTGCTAAAGATTATATCAACTCCCCCTTTTATAATGTTATTTTTAATCACATTAAAAGTGACATGATCCACAGCTATTGCAAATGCAAACAGCGAAACAAATAACAATAAAAATAAATTTTTAGGTTTTAATTTTAACATAACAGGATCCATGAGTTTTTTACAAGATGTAAAATTACCATATATAGTGTGTAGAAAGCAAGGGCAACTAATGAGAAATTACATTTATGCCTTATGCCAATACTTCAGCTCGAATAACATTAGCACAATTTCTTAAAAAAAGAAGAAAAGAACTCAAGTTATCCCAAGAAAAACTGGCAGAACTTGCGGGCTTGCATAGAAATTATGTTGGCTCAGTTGAACGAGGTGAAGTCAATATTGCTATTGATAATATTGAGAAAATTGCGAAGGCTTTAGAAATCAAAGTATGTGATTTCTTTAAAGACTCAATCTAACATCGCTTTTAAAGCCGCCAAATGGCTGAGTTTTTTCTTCTTTTTATCGGCTTCTGATTCTTTTTGTTCAATGCCATAGCCACTGATATACTTCTGTGGTAATTCATCTATGAAACGACTCGGGCCTGTTTCGCATTCATCTTCTTGACCAAAACGACTTTTGCGTTTTTTTACATAAGAGATGTTTAAATTACGCATCGCACGGGTCATGCCTACGTACATTAAACGCCTTTCTTCTTCAATGGTTTCTTCTTCGATAGAATTGCGATGCGGCAAGATGCCTTCTTCTACGCCAACCATATACACATGAGTAAACTCCAAGCCTTTGGCGGCATGCAAAGTCATCATTTGCACAGCATCTTCATTGGCTTTGTCTTCCATGTTGGTTTGCAGTGTTATTTGTGCCGCGACATCAATTAAGCCCATGTTCTTTTTTTCGGTAAAGCCGCGAATCCATTTTTGAAAATCATAAACTAACTTTGTGCGGTTATGTTTGCTAATTTTATCTTTTGAAGTTTGTGCTATCCAGGCAATATAATCAATGTCATCAACTAAAGTGTCTACTATTTTATCGGCATTGTAATTCGCTAAAACTTGGTGTTGTAACTTGGCTACATTGAATTGAAATTCTTTAAGTTTTTGTGCGGTTCTTTTGGGTAACAGGGATAAAACCTCATCATTACCTGCGGCTTTAAAATAACTGATGTGTTTAGATTCTGCCACTTGTGCCAGTTTTGCCAGAGAGCTTGAACCTATACCTCGACGCGGCACATTGACGATGCGCAAAAAAGCAGAATTGTCTTTGGGGTTACACAACAAACGAATATAAGCCATTAAATCCTTGATTTCATTAAAGTCAAAAAAGGAACGTCCACCACTCATGACATAAGGTATGTCTTTGCTGCGAAAAACCTGCTCGACCAACTTGGCTTGGTGGTTTGAGCGATACAATACAGCGTAATCGCTGTAGCTTTTTTTCTTCAAAACACGTTGGTAGCTTATTTCTGCACACAGTTGCTGTGCTTCGGCTTCGGGTGAGTCAAACTTTATGATTTTGATTAAATCGCCTGCCCCTAAATCACTCCAAAGCTTTTTGTCAAACTCGTGTGGGTTGTGTTTAATAACACCATGTGCTGCGCCCAAAATGGTTTGGGTTGAGCGGTAATTTTGTTCGAGTTTCACCACTTTAAGCTCTGGAAAATCGTGTTTTAAAATGGCTAAATTTTCAGCTTGAGCACCACGCCAACCGTAAATGGATTGATCATCGTCACCTACGCAAATTATATTGCGGTGTTTGCCCACTAACATTTTTAACAAACGGTATTGTGAACCGTTGGTGTCTTGGTATTCGTCCACCAAAACAAACTTCATTTTTTCTTGCCAACGAGATAACACTTCGTTATTTGTTTCTAGCAAATTAAGGGTTTGCAGAATTAAATCATCAAAATCTAAGGCGTTAAAATCTACTAACCTTTGTTGGTACTGATTATAAACCACTTGCGCCAGTTGAAATTGAGTGTCGAGTTCGTCCGCTCTTTTCCCTTCATTTTTCCAAGCCGATATTTGCCATTGTACTTGGTTGATTTGCTCTCGGTTTGAGCCTTTTGGCAATAAGTCTTTAACGATATTATGTGTTTCTGACGAATCAAAAATACTAAAACCAAATCGGTAAGGCGTGTGTTTAATTTCTTCGCGTATGATGCGCATACCAAGTGAGTGAAAAGTTGAAATGTTAAGGCGCTCACGTTTTCCTTCAACTTCAGGCAAACTAACCATTTTAACCGCGCGCTGTGCCATTTCTTTGGCGGCTTTATTGGTAAAGGTAATGGCAAAAATATCGTGGTGTGTGGCTTTTAGGCTTTTGATTAAATAAGCAATTTTTTCGGTAATTACGCGAGTTTTACCACAACCTGCGCCAGCCAGTACCAATAAGGCACCATCACAATAGGTTACGGCAGATTGTTGTTGGGGGTTGAGCATAGGTGTTTTATTAAAATCAAAGCGGTGGATTATAGCAGTTTATTTTTTATAGGTAAGTCCATTGAGAACTTTATTATAAAACATCAGCGCCACTGGCTTATTAATCAAATCACGATGCAAATAATAACGGTGTGCTAATTGTGAATCAGTTAAATCAATATACTGTGCATTGTCCGCTTTTTTAAAATCATTGCCAAAAAAGCTCTTTAACCCTTTGCCCAACCTCTTACCGATTAATTTTATCCCAAGCTTGCCAAGCAATTTATCCTGTTGATTAATGGTAATGTAAATACTGTCTGAAAAATTAATTTTTTCAACCCATTTTTTATGATTCTTCGCCGAAGAGGCTGGTGCACTTATAACTAGCGTGTCAAAAATAGAACCAAAGTGTTTATCATAATTTTTCATCGACTGTTCTAACACGATACTGCCCATACTATTGGTGAGTAAAGTAAATTTAATGCCCTTAATTTTGTTTTTATTGCCTTGCTTATATTGATTCAATGCTTGTAAAACACGTAAAAAATCAGCAGCTGCGGCTCGTGCTTTTTGTGTGGGAAAGGCAAAGCGTCCCTCCCATGAAGGCCAATGAAACATAATGACTTTTGCCGAATAATCTTTTTCTAAATCGGCAAGAAGGTGTTTGTTGAAGGCTTTTTCTGGGTGTTTGCCACGTCCATGTACAAATAGAATTAAATTATCGTATTTGCTTGAGCGGTTAATTTCATCAATACTTTTATTAATCACTTCGGTGACTGTGTTTATGGATACAACTTTATCTTTTAAGGTCACCACTGCATTAATCTGACGATTTGTTTTATGGCATGAAAAAGCCATAGGAAGTAAAGCCACAAACAAAAACAAGGCTTTCAATTTTTTTTCGAGCAACTTTTATGAGCTTGAAAGAGTGTTTTAGTGCAAAGAGTTTTCAAAAATTGTTAGCCATTTAAATTGCCCCTAAGTTTACCATAAAAGTGAAAGAATTAATGAGCGCAATGGCTTATTTGAAAATAAAAAAGCCCACAAAATAGCGAGCTTTTCTACTAGTCAAACTTTTAAAAACGTCTTTAACGTTTAAAGAATCCACCCAATAAACCAGAGCCTTTTTTCAAAATATCACTTAAGTCCACATCGCCATCGCCGTCAGCATCAAGTAACCCTTCAATCATTCCCAACTGTTTTGGTTGACGTCTTTGAATGGTTTGGTGTTCTTGATTAAGTAGGTCTTGTAAACCACTCACGCCCATATTGCCTTGTGCTTTTGCTTTGCCAAGTGCACCCATAACCATCGGAGCTAGCATTGACATTAAGTCGCCTGCGCCTTTTCCGCCAAGTCCTGTGGCACGACCGAGTTGTTGTGCCATATTATTTTGTTTTCCACCAAAAACATGACCTAAAATTTTGCCTCCTTCTTGCATCATAGAAGCACTGCCGCTTCCGCCACCAAGCAAACTTCCCAATCCACCTAACATGCCGCCATCTGAGTGTTTGTTTAATGCGTTAGCTAAAGACTCTGCTCCTTGTCTTGATCCTGCATTGCGTTTTATCGCCGCCAAAATCATTGGGATAGCTGCCGCTGTTGCGCGTTGTACGCCTT
>JALSIL010000552.1 GCA_026990095.1 Lysobacterales bacterium | reverse complement strand
GGGGGGGCGTTAGGTTGTTTGTTAATGGCTTGTTGTCAATGGCTACTTGATTGAGTAATGGCTTGAATCCATTATATGAACGAACTGATGAACATTCCCCACATAGAGATAAATTGTTATTAATTGTTCTTGTCGGTTTATTTGTTAATGGATTAGAACTTATTACCCGATTATTTCAGATAGGCTATAACCCTCATTAATTAGCTCAATAGCGGCTAATCTATCCTTGTCTGGTAGTGACGATAGGCTATAGCATTTATGGTGTGTAGCCCTGTATTTTTCGCGTAGTCGTTTGGTTAGATTTGATGTTTTCTTGGTTGTAGTTTTCGGCATTGAGTCAGGTTGCAGTTTTAGTTTCTAACCAGACTTATTATACATGTATTAGCCAATACTAATATAAGTCAATACTAATATAAGCATCAACCAAAAGGGGCAACGCCCGCCCCCGCACGTTATAAGAGTACATTGCCCTATTAATTGAGTTAGTCCGGTTATCTAGGTCTTTAGTTCTTTAGGGGCTAGTTGCCCTGGTAGGGGAAAGGGGGGCGAAAAAATCAAAGGCTTAGGCTTGTTTACATCTCATCCCACAAATAGATACGTAATGTGATTTTAAGAAAACCGTTACTAATCAATGGTTTAATGACTAAATTCACATTATAGTATTCTAATATACTTAAATACAAAACTTTATTTGGACAATTAAGCCTATTGTCTTAGCGTCTGTGTTAAAGATGAAATACTACGCCAGCTGTACCTAATCCCTTTCTGATTTCACCGCTTAGATACTAAACCCAAGTCTGCCCTATTGACTTAATTCAAGTCTTTAATTTCACCTAAAAGCCTAATTTCAACCTAACACTGGCATAACACTGAGGGTTTATGCCATTATTGAAATATTCTGTAAGTTATTGATTTTAATGGTGCCCAGGGACAGAATCGAACTGCCGACACGAGGATTTTCAGTCCTCTGCTCTACCGACTGAGCTACCTGGGCCATGTCTCGAATGGAGCGCGTATTAAACTAGGATATGGCGCTTTAGTCAAGAAAAAATTGTCATTGTTTGAAAGCAATACGAAAAATGATGGGGTTTTAACTTGGGTCAAACAGGAACCTGATTAGCAGGAATCTTCCGCTAAGCGCAACCAAGCTGCCTGTCGAGGTTCGGTGCTGACTGCAGCAAGAAGCAGTCGCTCAGGCAATGTTTTAAGAATAAATCGCCGGTTAAACCGATAAGTAATTGCAGCTAAATAGCGGTGAGCATATTGACTAAAATCAAAGGCATGGTAAGAACCGCTAGTTTTAATATTACCCAGAACTGTATTAACCCAGTTAAATTCAGGAAGCTCTTCAGGTTTTCGATCCCCGGCAATAACAGGGATTTGCTTACATCCAGCTGCACTCACACCATTAAAGCAAGCGAGTCCGTCAGAAAGCACCAAGCAGTCATTACTAAGGTGACTCTTTGACCATTTTTTTATCGCTTTGATGGTAAAACCAGGAACAGGAGTTAACTTGGCACGAAGAGGGTGGCTGTCGCTATCCACGGAGACGGCGGCTACAAAAGGGATTTTATTTTCTGATCCACGCCCTGATTTACTACCGCTACGTTCTTCGCCTAGATAAGCATCACCCATCTGTACCTTCCCAGAAAACAGGTAATGATCCTCACGCTCTACCATTGCTCGCATTAGTTTATGATGTATCAATCAGGCTGTCGGGAAACTGACCCCCAGATGTTGTTTCAGAGCTAAAGCAGATAATCCTGTTTTGGCTTGACTAATAAAATAAATCGCCAGAAACCAAGTGGTCAGCGGCAAATTTGTTCCTTGAAACAGTGTCCCTGCAATTAGAGACGTTTGTTGGTGACAAGCATTGCATTGGAATGTAAGTCGTTTTTTACAATGCAGGATACAATGGGTATTTCAGACTCATTTCGTATTGGAGAAGGCTCCATCTCAGAGCGACTTAAAATCGTATCTCTTAGAATTTTCAATATTTATTCAAAAAAATGTGACAAAGATGAGTTAATGTAGAAGCAATGGGGGTGAAAGCTCAAAGGCCAAAGCTTGAATCGACCTTGGCCTATAGCTTAAGATTGCTTTATATAAAATTATTTTGGATTGGGTTGATGTACCAAGGAAGAATTGTAATTCTTCTGGTATTTTGAGATTAAAGCAATATTACTAAGAATATAATACGCGCTGCTCGACAAATGTTCGTTGTTTATTCGCATATTCAGAAATAAGAACAAAATCCTGTAGAAAATCACTTCTCAAGAAATTTCAATTTATCCGGTTTGCCGTTCCATTCCTCTGCGTCTGGTAATGGTTCGCGAACATCACGAATTACCTCCCATTTTTTGGCAAGTTCGGCATTTAATTCGATAAATATTTCTTGTCCTTCCGGTAATTCATCTTCTGCAAAAATGGCGTTTGCAGGGCATTCTGGTTCGCATAAGGTGCAATCGATACATTCTTCCGGGTCAATCACTAAGAAGTTAGGACCTTCATGAAAGCAATCAACGGGGCAGACATCTACACAATCAGTGTATTTACATTTAATACAATTTTCTGTGACTACAAAGGCCATATTCAATTACCTAAAAAGTTAAATAAAAATGTTTAAAAGTTAGCCCTTAATTATAACTCAAAGAATTGCTAGAGGTAAGATCAATAAAATGCCAGTTTGATGCCCATCAGAAATAAAATTAACGCGATGATGGGACTTAATAAGGTATCAGGCAGTTTTTTTCCAAGAATACTTCCGAGGTAGATTGCTGGTATGCCGCCGGTTAATAATCCTAATAATAAATTAAAATCGACAGTGCCAAGATGTAAATGGCCAGCGCCGGCAATTGCTGTTAAAGGTATTGCATGGGCTAAATCTGTCCCTACTATTGAAGTTGGCTTTTTTGAAGGGTAAAGCATAAACAGGATGGCTGAACCGATTGCACCAGCGCCGACCGAAGAGATGGTGACTAAAAAACCCAGAACAACTCCAGAGAGCACGGTTAAATAAGGCCGGTAACTGAGCATTAAAGCTATCGCGCCGCTTTTTTTGGAATGAACCCAGGCAAGCAGGCGGTTTTTAATAATAATAATCAATGCGGTTGTGACCAGCATGAAGCTTAGAGTGGTCATCATTATTGAGTCATAATCAAAGCCTCTTGCTCTGATGTTTTCGATAAAAAAAACCGAAAGTATCGAGCTTGGGATGCTGCCGGCAGCCATTAATCCGGCAACTTTCCAGTCGATGGTTTTATTGCGGTGGTGAAAAAAAACTCCATTGGCCTTGGTAATTGCGGCGTAAAGCAGGTCGGTTCCAACTGCAATCGAAGGAGTTATTCCGAATCCAAGTACCAGGATGGGGGTCATGAGTGACCCTCCACCCACGCCGGTTAAGCCGATGATAAATCCTACCAAGCCACCGGCAAGTATAAAGATTGTTTCCAATGAAGTTTCCAAAAAATTACAAAGGGTTGCTAATATATACTGTTTACGGTCAAAAATACCTCACTACATTCATAACAATCAATTTACATTCAGTATGTTACAGAATGTCAAAAGTGCATTTATCAGCGTAAACAGTATACCATCTCTTTATATAAATAAAAGGAATATAATGTCATTTATTTATAACTAATAGTTATTAGAAGTGAAATTAATTCAACTTAGGTATTTTGTTGAAATCGTAAAATACCAATGCAATATTTCAAGTGCGGCCAAACACATTTTTACTTCTCAAGCTGGGATGAGTAAGCAAATTTTGTTGTTGGAAGAAGAGTTAAATGTGCCTTTATTTATTAGGAAGGGTAAGCATCTGGTTGAGTTAACCAGGGAGGGCAAGCGGGTCTATCAGGAGGCAATTAACATCCTTGATAAAGTGCAAAGTATAAAAAACATTGCTTTGGATGTTAGCAGTCAAGAGGGTTTGTTGACAATTGCAACGACTCATACTCAAGCCAGATATATATTGCCACCGATTGTTAATCGGTTTATTTTGAATAATCCTAACATCCAGTTCAGTATGCAGCAGGGCAATCCCAAAAATGTTGCGTTGTTGTTAAAACAAGGGGATGTTGACTTGGCCATCGCTACTGAATCGCTGGTAAGCGACGACCAGATTCTTTCAATGCCATGTTATCGTTGGGGGCGATGTATTATCGTTAAAAAAAATCACCCTTTGGCTAATAAAAAATCGTTACAGTTGATTGATATTGTTAAATATCCAATCATTACCTATGTTTTTGGTTTTACAGGTCGATATAAAATTGATGAGGTTTTTTTAAAAAATAATTTATCTCCAGATATTGTATTGACAGCGGTAGATGCTGACGTGATCAAGACTTATGTTCGGTTGGGTCTGGGTATTGGGATTATTGCAAAGATGGCGTATTTGCCGGAAATCGATCAGGATTTGGTGGCGATTGATGTAGAAAATATTTTTGGGATTAGTACCACTCAAATCGCATTAAGTAAAAACAAGTATATTCGTCAATACATTTTTCAATTTATTGAAATGTTTTCACCGCATTTAAAAGAGGATGTAGTTAAGAAGGCCATGAAATGTGTAAATAGAGTGGAAAGGGACAAGCTGTTTGCTGATTTTAATATTCCAAAATTTGGTTAATTGCCGAAGTTATTTCCAGGTTTTGTAGGGTTGGTGTGCCAGGTTATTATTGTAATATTTTAAGTCTCCTGTCACCTCTTTGCCTATCCAGTCGGGAATCGAGAAATCTTCGTCAGGTTTTGAGAGCTCAATTTCTGCGACAGTTAGCCCTTCATTTTCTCCAGAAAACTCATCTATTTCCCAGGTGTGTCCATCATGTTTAACAAAATGCCTGATTTTGGTGACAAGCGGGCCTTTGCAAAGTTTAGCTATCATTTCTTTAGCGTCCGATAATGGAATTTTATATTCAAATTCCAGTCTTTGGTTGCCAATCGTTGCGCTTTTAATGTTCAGCCATGCATTTTCGCCGCTGATTCGTACTCGGATTGAGCTGGTGGGGGCGCTGGTTAAATAGCCTTGCTGAATATTGATAGATTTGTAAATTAGAGGGCGCCAATTATCATTAGCCATTAAAAATTTATGTTCAATTTCTATAGCCATGTTGACGGTGTGTGAAGTTGATTGAAAGAAGGCACACCCTGGGCGAAGTAAATGATCGTCAAGGGTGTGTCCATGCAGGTTTTTACTTTTTGCTGTTTCGTTCCTGGACTTCTTTAATGACTTCCTCGGCAACATTTTTCGGGCAAGGCAAGTAATGTGAGAACTCCATTGAAAATTGGCCGCGACCAGAGGTCATGGTGCGTAAATCGCCAATATAGCCGAACATTTCGCTTAAAGGAACATCCGCTTTAATTCGAACGCCGGTTGTTCCAGGCTCCTGAGATTTAATCATGCCTCTGCGTCTGTTAAGATCGCCAATAACATCGCCGACATTGTCTTCAGGTGTGAAAACATCAACTTTCATGATGGGCTCAATCAGCTGAGGACCGGCTTTTGGAATTGATTGTCGATAGGCGCTTCTTGCGGCAATTTCGAAAGCAACTGCAGATGAATCCACAGCATGAAATGCACCGTCAACCAATGTAACTTTAAAGTCCAGGCAAGGAAAACCCGCTAAAACACCTTGATCAATGCTGTTTTTGAAGCCTTTTTCAATAGCTGGCCAAAATTCTCTCGGAACATTACCGCCCGTCACGACAGATTCAAAAACAAAGCCGCTGCCGGGTTCGCCGGGTTCGATAATATAATCAATTTTACCGAATTGGCCTGAGCCACCCGATTGCTTTTTATGGGTATAGCTGTCTTCAACGCGCTGGGTGATGGTTTCTCTATAGGCAACCTGGGGTTTGCCGACTTCTACATCGATGCCGTAGGTACGTCTTAAGATGTCGACTTTAATATCGAGATGCAGTTCGCCCATGCCTTTAAGGATAGTTTCGCCGCTGTCCTCGTCAGTTTCAACACGGAAAGAGGGGTCTTCTTTAATCATTTTGCCCAGCGCAATACCCAGTTTTTCAGATCCGTCCTTATCTTTCGGGGCGACCGCCATAGAAATTACCGGGTCAGGGAAGACCATTGGTTCCAGCGTGGCTGGCGCATTTGGGTCGCATAAAGTATGGCCGGTCTGGACGTTTTTCATGCCAATAACCGCAACAATATCACCAGCTTGCGCTTCATCCAGTTCTTCACGGGAGTCGGCGTGCATTTCTACAATTCGTCCGATACGCTCTGTTTTTCCGGTAAAGGTATTCAAAACTGTCATGCCTTTTTCAAGCTTTCCGGAGTAGATGCGCATAAAAGTCAAAGCGCCATAACGGTCATCCATGATTTTAAAGGCCAATGCGCGTAATGGTTTATCGGGGTCGACAACTGCAAAAGAGCCTGTTTCATTGCCTTCCAGATCAATTTCGGGTTGTGGTTTTACTTCGGTTGGGTTGGGAAGAAAATCAACAACCGCATCCAGAACTAATTGGACGCCTTTGTTTTTAAAGGAAGAGCCGCAATAAGTTGGGAAAAAGGCAAGAGAAATGGTGCCTTTGCGAATACACTTCTTAAGTGTTTCAATGTCTGGTTCTTCGCCTTCCAGGTATTTTTCCATGACATCATCATCTTGTTCGACAGCGGTTTCAATCAGTTTTTCACGCCATTCTTCAACGTCATCAGCCATATCCGCAGGAACATCCTGGATTTCATATTTTAATGGGTCGCCCGAATCATCCCAAACCCAGGCTTTGCGTGTAAGCAAATCAACAACGCCAACAAAATCATCTTCAATGCCAATGGGTAAAGTCATGACTAAAGGTGTAGCGCCCAAGACATCTTCAACTTGTTTGACAACGCGGTAAAAATCAGCGCCCACTCTGTCCAGTTTGTTGACATAGATAATCCTGGCAACTTCCGAGTCATTCGCATACCGCCAGTTGGTTTCCGATTGGGGCTCAACGCCACCGGAGCCGCAAAATACACCGACACCGCCATCGAGAACTTTTAATGACCGGTAAACTTCAATGGTGAAATCAACGTGTCCCGGAGTATCGATAATATTTAAGCGGTGGTCGTTCCATGAGCACGAAGTCGCAGCTGACTGAATGGTAATTCCGCGCTCCTGTTCTTGTTCCATAAAATCAGTTGTTGCAGCGCCATCGTGCACCTCGCCAATTTTGTGAATTTTTCCTGTTAATTTTAAAATACGCTCAGTAGTTGTCGTTTTTCCGGCATCTACGTGCGCGAAAATACCAATGTTTCTGTACTTCGTTAAGTCTTTCATGTTTATACTCAAAAAATGGAATAAAAATACTCTTTCTAGAGGCTGTTCTAAGTGTTTTGGAGAGATGTTTTAGCCGCTTCGTCTCTATTGTGTAGATAAATCAGCATGTTGCCGCGGTTTTTTAAAAACCGATTTGAGAATATTTGCAACTCAAATTAAAGCGCTTCAATGCACTAAAATCAGCAATCTAATAATAGCCTAGAAAACCCTATATTTTACCTTAAATGTTTTACAAATAAAGAAAATTCTCTTGAATTTTTTGTCGGAAGGTATTTGATAAAAAAATTACTTGGCATTTTGATTTTGTGGGGAAGCAATGATAGAGTTATAAAACTTAATAAAATACTAGGTTTTTGTCTGTCGATTCATTTTAAATTATTAATCGGCAGTTTTTGTTTTTTTATATTTTGGAGGAATAAATGGCTTTTGAATTACCTGATCTACCTTATGCTAAAGACGCTTTGGCCCCTCATATTTCCGAGGAAACTCTGGAATATCACTATGGCAAGCATCATCAAACTTATGTGACAAATTTGAATAATTTAGTGCCTGGCACTGAATTTGAAAGTATGTCGCTGGAAGATATTATTAAAAAGTCATCTGGCGGAATATTTAATAACGCTGCTCAAGTCTGGAATCATACTTTCTACTGGAATAGTTTGTCGCCCAATGGCGGTGGAGAGCCAGAAGGTGGGTTGGCTAATGCTATCAACAGAACATTTGGCTCGTTTGAAGAATTCAAAGCGGCTTTCACCAAATGCGCAGTAACTACTTTTGGTTCTGGTTGGGCGTGGCTGGTAAAAAATGCTGATGGCAGTCTGGAGCTGGTTAGCACCAGTAATGCTGGTTGCCCACTCACCGAAGGCCAAACGCCTTTGTTAACTTGTGATGTTTGGGAGCATGCTTATTATATTGACTATCGTAATGCCAGACCAAAATATCTGGAAGCATTCTGGAATCTTGTTAACTGGGATTTTGCTGCAAAAAATTATGAAAGTTAAGTCCTTCATTTGGTTATAAGTTCAAAAAGCCCTCTTTTCAGGAGGGCTTTTTTATTTTGGAGAAGTGTATGTCAACAGTTTTGATCACTGGAGCTAATCGAGGATTAGGGCTTGGGTTCTGCCAACGCTATGCAGAAGCAGGGTGGCAAGTCATTGCGTGCTGCCGTAATCCAGAGGCAGCTGACCAGTTGGCGGAATTGAAACAACAATATCAACAGGTGCAGATTTACCCGCTGGATGTCGAGAGTTTTCCTGAGATTGATAGTCTTGCTGCTCATTTAAGCCATGAAAAGATTGATGTTTTAATCAATAATGCTGGCGTTTATGGCGATAACAAAGACCGTGGCTTTGGGCAATTGGATTATCAAGCATGGCAGCAGACGTTGACAATCAATACCATGGCTCCGGTAAAAATAGCCGAGGCTTTTTTTCCTCAAATCAAACGGAGCGAAAAAAAACTGATTGTCGCAATCAGTAGTCTAATGGGAAGTATTGCTGATAATTCTAGTGGTGGAAGTCTTTTCTATCGTTCTATACTATTCGCGATTAAGAATGCACATTAACTAGCTGGCGCATTACATTGATTGCGAATATAATAGCGACATGAATGATTACCACCTATCAGACGACGAGATTAAACACCTTG
>JALSIL010000551.1 GCA_026990095.1 Lysobacterales bacterium | reverse complement strand
CATTGCCGACTTTGTTTTGCCCGCTTCTGCATCACCAGCATTAACATTTAATGCAAAAAATAAAGACATTATAACAATAGCTTTTTTCATGATTGTTTTTACTCCTAACCGAATTTGTTATTTCAATATCGGTATTATAAGACCAAACCCCCTGTTGCATAAAGTGATAACGTAAAAAGTTGTCATTTTAACCCTATAACACGGACTTCTTGTTCAATCAACTTTAAAGTGATATTAACATAAAGCACCCTAATTCTTTTTGATTGAGTGCTTTTGACCACAGCTTTGCCTAATAGTTTAAAATGTGTTCAGTTTTTTATTCAAAACCATCAATAAACATTTCTTCTGGTAATGGCGCGATTGTCACTGATACAACCTCTGAACAATCATTAACGTTATTTTCATCAAGTCCAAATGTATCATTATAACAAGCTCTATAATAATAAGTGCCCACTTCATTTTCGTTAAGGATATAGTCATGAGTAACCATTTGATTCTTCTCTATTTGTAAATAATCATGGTTTAATACCACTGGTTCAAAGCCATTAAATACAGGAACGAGTGAACGGTATAAAGCAACTGGTGTTGTGACACTGGTAACATCACCCGTGTTTCTCACATCAACCGCCAAAACAAAGTCTTCATTAACAACAGGATTTATATTGCCTGTGTTAGTAATTGAAAACACCTCTACATCATAGCTTTGAGTAAATTTTATGGCATTTTGATATAAGCTGTTTGCTGCCTGAGCAGGGTGCCCTTCTGCCAACCACACTGACCACCAAGATAAAAAGGCGGGGTAAGGTGATAATTCCGTAACACTTAAGATTTCATCAGAACCATAGTCATTTATATCCAAACCATCCTCTTGTGCGTCGTATAAATCCCATAAAGCACCTGTTACATGACCTTCGACCTTGTGCCCATCAAGTCCACAATCCCAATCTGGAAAACATTCATCAAAACTCGGATCAACCTCATAAGATATACAGTTGCTAGTAGAAGGTGCGAAACAACGGGTCGGATCGTCATTAACCATGTTTGCAAAGGCACTTGCCCAGCCTTCAGTCCACGCACATTGCGTGCCACTAATTAATTGCACATAATGAGGATTGGGGCAATCTGTTGGTGTGGTGGGAAAGGTTCCTGCGTTATACATCACATTATGCCCTAGTTCATGTAAGACTGTATGGTTGGTGCCATCAGCAACATCTGCCTTAAAGTGTATATTGCCACCTAATGAGTAGAAATTACCAATAGTGCTACTGGATTTCCACTCTGCAGTAAAAGGGCCGCGAGCTGTAGAATTTTGTTCTAAATATGCTTGTGTATCGTCCATATCGTGTTTTATCCACATAGCCCTTAAGCTTCCTGTTAAACTAAAAGGAGTGCTTGCTAACCCTAAATTAACGTTACCTCCAATTAAAACATTAATTTTACTAGTTGTTTGGGTATAAAACTGACTGTACATGGTTGGGTCTGAAGCCGCATTATCAACACAAACATTTGCATTGCATACACCATACCCCAAACCTCCTGCTATAAACCTTACCGAATAAACTCTTATGCTTACACCATCGGAACCAGGATGTGGTATAGCAGGGAAAATAACCTTTCCTTGATTATCAGAATAAGACCAAGCCAAATGGGCTCCAGTTGTGCCATTGATTAATTGCATAAGGCTGTTTTTATAAGCGTAAGCACCATCATTTTGCCGGTTTCTCATGATATACGAGATTTGAATGGTCACGGTGCCTATTGTGCCTTTTGTGGAAGCATCAAATTGCTCTTGGGTTAGCTTTTTAGTTATCATATTCAAGTTTTCATCTGCAGCAGCAATGTGATAAAAACCATTTTCATCGGCTTTGAACTCAGTTTTGATAGTTGGGTAGTGAACACTCAGAGGCTCATTCATTTTTGTATCCCAGCCAATTTTGTTTAAATTTTTATTTTCAGAAGTGGTAAAATAAAAATAGTCAAATCGATCGGTATGTCTTTTCCCTTCAACACTGCCAGTGACTTTAATGGTGATTTTGTGTTGTCCTGATTTGTTTACCCTAAAGCTAATTGAATTGCTAAAAGGAATTTCGGGCTGAAGAAGTTCCACACTCTTATAGGCTTCTTTTGTATTTAATACAACCCCATTCGTTGCAATAACTTCAATCTTTATATCTTCAATCAACTTAAGACTGGCGCTTATTTTATAATCTAATGACGATAAATTATTTAACACGGGTGGTGTATTCGTGCCCAGTTTTATTTCTATATCATATCCAAGATGAGCTGTTTCTTGTGCAAAAACAAGAGTGCAAAAAAGCAAAACAATTAAAGAAAAATATTTCATGACATTCTCTCACCAAACTTGTTATCAGAAATATAAACCCACAACAAAACCAAAAAGACAAGCATTAAAAAGCCATAAAAGCTTATGGCAGGAACGTTTTGAGGGGTGCTTGCCGAGACTGTGTTAGCAGTAATTGTATCAATGGCAATAGTGCCAGCATTAAAGCCAGGTGATCCCGTATCCATAAAATACAAGAAAGCAACCCTGCCACTGCCATTTATATTTGCCGTAAATTGAGTCCAGTCTTGTGGATAGCCACCGGCGGACTGCGAGTTATTTATAGTCAAAATGGTTTGAAAATCACCAAAAGCGGAAACTCCTTGAGGGCTTTTAGCAGGACTGGATGAAGTGCAGTCGCCCGTGTTAATTGTTCCTGTTGGGCTGTACATGACCAATAAACGCGTGACCTCATTTTGCAGTCCTTGCGAACGCGTAAAAAAGCTTAATTGATCAACAAATCCAATATTTGGCATAATCAACCAGTTACAAACCAAATCGACCCCTGTACTAGTGTCATTTACAATATAAGAGTCGACAGCTCCAGAGTGTGCTGGAAAGGCGTCGCCGTTGCCCTGATCCCATGTTGTTGTGCTGGGCATATTTGAGCGGTTATCAAACACCCAGCCATTGCTTGGTAAAGTGCTAACATTATCAAAATTTTCTATAACCTGTTGTGCTTGCAGGCTAAGGCTAGCGATTATTCCACTAAGTAAAATTAGTTTTTTAATGGCATTCATTTAATTCTCCAAAAGTAATTTTTATAAGTGGCATTTTAAGAATTAGGGTTTGACATTTCAGGACATGTGCAAGACAATTGCAAGACATTTGGGCTACATAACACTTATAACATGGCTAAAAACAACGCTTCGGCATATCACCACTGTGATTCTTTATTTTTTTTGGATTATCAAATTAATCCACAAACACGAGAAGTTATGCAAAGTGAATTGGCATTGAAATTAAGCAAAAAGAGTTATGAGTTGTTGTTGTTTTTAATCAAAAACCAAGGTAAGGTTGTTTCCAAACAAGACATGATTGATGCCGTTTGGACAGGGCAAATAGTGACAGATGCGGCACTCAATAAACAGGTTGCACGTTTGCGCCAAGACTTAAACAGCGAACAAGAAGTTATAGAAACAATACGAGGTATTGGTGTTCGGTTTATACCAGAAATTACCAACAAGCCCAACTCACCTAAAGCTGCAAAGCTAAAGATAAAACGTAAAATCTCCTATAAAAAATCCTTTCTCAGTATTTTTTTCTTAACGCTAGTGGCAGTAATTTTAACTCTTTATTTAACGCCGACTACGCAAAAAAGCAAACCAAAAACCAACACCACAGAGGCAAGCATCAATCTTGCTATTGTGCCCTCTAAAGAGTCGATTAATTGGCTTAATATAGGTGGGCTTAATTACCTTTCTGAAAAACTGCAAAAACACAAACAAATTCAGACCCTAAGCCCGCATACCAAATGGTTTAACAAAAACAACCAAAAATCTTTGGCTATCCAAATGTCACAAAAAAAAGGCATTGACTATGTGTTGTCTATACACAACCTAAAAACAAATAAAACCTACAGCGCTAGCCTTGAACTTCGCAATCACGACAGCCTACAAGCCAAAGCTTCTATCAAGGCTCAAGGGCTCAATAGCTTGTTTGATAAAATAGATGCATGGGTTGTTAATCAACTCGCTATCAAAGCAAAAATAGCAAAGGGCAAAGTGTTTAACTACAAAACAACAGACTTCGTGCTAGAAAGCTACCTAAGAGGACGTGAAACTGCTATCCATAACAGCTACAAGAAAGCTTCTCAATTATTTGAAACAGCTTACAACCAAGACCCAAGTTTCTTGCCCGCCTTGACGGCACTGGCAGAAACTGAAGCAAGGTTAGGAAATAACGAAAAAGCCCTCGCTTTGATAGAAACCGTTATAAAACAAAAGGATTTCAACCCTAAATTAAGCAATAAAATGTTAGTGCTCAAAGCGAGTTTTCTTACTGGCATGAATAAACTGGATGAGGCACAAGAGTTATTGGAGAAGGCCATTTCGTTATCAAAATCTCAAAAAGATTATTCCACATTAATTGATGCCATAACCATTGCGATTCAATCACATTTTAAAAAAGGAAAGATTAGCGACAAAACCATTTCATTATTGCAAACCCAAATTACTTTATTGACAAAACACAAACCAGACACATACCTTTTAGCACTTGCCAATTACAACCTGGCTGGCGCATACCACCAGCTTGGACAAGTCAAAAAAGCCATCAAAGCCATTAATAAAAGCAACGAACTTTACACCATTGACAACAATAGCCGAGGCAGGGTTATTAGTGCCAGTTTGTTGGCACGAATATACAAAGACACTGGAAATACGGGCAAAGCATTAACAAGCTTAGAAAGCGTTGAAGGTCTGTTTGAACAAATTGACGGCATTGATGAACAACAAATCTATTTGCAATACAAAGCAGAAAACCTAATTTACCACGGTCTGCGCAAACAAGCTTTAGAAACCATTACAAAACTTGAAGCACTAAACCAACAAAGCTCCAGTCTAGAATCAAAAATAGTCGCCCTTTCACTGCGCCTTGAGTTGAATGAAATTCACAAAGACTACGCAGCTGCCAAAAATAATGTTAGGCAAATGTTGGCTATTCTAAAGAGTGAAAAACAAGGTTATCCTCCTATTTTTGAAGACCTAATTCTCGTTTATGATCTTTTTGTTTCCGCCTTGACTGAGCAACCAGAAATCACCCGAGAAAAGATAAAAACACACCTAAAAACCAACCCAAACATTCAATCGTTTTTCGAAAAAGAAATGCGCATGATTAATGCCACCGTATTAAGAAAAGAAAATAAAAACATTCAAGCTGCAGAAATATACCGCCAATTAATTAGCGAATATATTCAAGCCAATCAACTGCAAGATGCCTTTTATTATGCAGGTTATCCATTGCTGGACATATTGTGGGAAATCGACAAAAAAGAATACCAAAAAAACCTCAATTATCTCGATGAGCTCACTGTCTTCAAATACCCAATTCATAAATACAAAGCGCAACTCTTAGCTTACAACAAAGACTACATCAACGCCTACGTCATGATGTCCGACTTAAAAAGCAAAGCCAATGAGTTTTGGACCACACAAGACCAGATTAAACTTGAAGAATACCAACAACTAGCACAATAAAACACACTCATCAAGATAAACGCGTCATTGCGAGGAGCTCTGCGACGTGGCAATCTACCAGACATTACAAAAATCCAACAGATTGCCGCGGTCGTTCCTCCCTCGCAAAGACAAGAATACTTTTTAGACTTTCACTTTCAAGAAGTTGAAGTTCTGTCCAGAAAATTACTTCGCTGCGCTCGTAATGACAAAAATTCAATACCTTATTAACCCTGCGATATAATACGAAAAAGATAACTTGTGCATGAAAAAAGAACGTGCACATCAGAACTTTATCGTCCTCGTGAATAAGAGGTTCAATTTGTTAAAACCATGTTGAGAAAGCAACCAATTAAAACTCAAAGCTCAAATAAACTCGGCCATTTTTTGCCTGTTACCCAGATTTTTTTGGTGACTTTATCGTAGGCAATGCCATTTAGCACACCTGGTTTGCGCATGTAGTTTTTTAGTAGGTTCGGCAAGTGGTAATTTTTCACCACCGCACCTGTGCTGGGGTCAATCACTACAATATAATCGGTTTGGAATACATTTGCCCAAATATAACCATTAATAAACTCCAATTCATTTAAATAATTCAAAGGCTTGCCGTTGATGTGAACTTTAAGAGTTTTTTGGGTTTTAAAATTTTCAGCATCTTTAAATTGAATTAAATCGGTACCATTTGACATGATTATATAGTGTCCATCAGAGGTTAAACCCCAGCCTTCGCCTTGGTAGTTAAAGGTGCGAAGGGTTTCTAAGGTTTCTTTGTCTATTTCAAAAGCGGTTTTTTCTCGCCACGTAATCAGGTACAGCTTGCCATTATGTTCGGTTAAGCCTTCGGCAAAATACTTGTCATCAATTTTACGTTGTTTTATGATTTTACCTGTATTCAAGTCCCACTTGGTCAATAATGATTCGCCATATAAACCACTGCTTTCCCAAACGATGTTGTCCTCAATAATGAGTCCTTGAGTAAAAACGTTATCAAAATGTTTTTTAACTTTTTCAGAGTCAATTAGTTGCCCGTGAGCAACAAAAGAGCTCAAAAACAAAAGAAGTGTGTGGTAAATTGTGCGGTGCATTAACAAAATATTAGGTAAGTTGGATTATTGGACAGCTAATTCTAGCAAAAATTGAATGTTATTTCATTCTAAGGGTAAAATAGTGCCATGAAAAACATATTTACCAACACACAATTCCTCACATCTGCTTATAAAGTCTCGCAATTACCTGATGATGTGGGGCTAGAAATCGCCATTGCTGGTCGTTCCAATGCAGGCAAATCAACCACACTTAATACTTTGGTTGGCAATAAAAAATTAGCAAAAGTCAGTAAAACCCCTGGTCGAACACAATTATTGAATTGTTTTGACTTAGGTGATGACCGTCGATTGGTCGATTTGCCAGGTTATGGTTATGCAAAAGTGCCAAAAAAAGTCAAAGCCCATTGGCAGCACGAGATTAATCTTTATTTGCAACAACGCAAGAGTCTAATCGGCGTGGTTATCGTAATGGATATTCGCCATCCTTTAAAAGAGTTTGACCAACAGTTTTTGCATTGGGCAGATCAATCGGGTTTGTATTCTCATGTGTTGTTGAATAAATCAGATAAATTTAAAGCAGGCAAAGCCAAGTCAGTCATGCTTGAGGTCAGAAAAAAAATGCAAACCATTTCACGCACATCGACCATTCAAATGTTCTCTGGGCTTAAAAAAGAAGGCGTTGCCGAACTCTCAAGCACCTTGATGTCGTGGTATAACGACCCAAGCGTATTAAACTTAAACGAAGAAGAATAAAATGACAACAAGATGCTTGCAAGGCATGCTCACCATAGAAGCCTTTTTAGATAACAGTTCTCAGCCAAAACTGCTGCTATCACAAGATGAAATAAAAATACTGAATCAACAAATTAGCAAAGAACTTGCCGCCATATTGCCGCAGCTAGATGATACCTCCTATGCCATTGTGGGCGGCCTATACCAAAGCAGTGAATTACTGCAGCCAGGATTTCCAATTCATTCGCAATTAAGGCAATACGCCAATGCGGCACTCAAAGGCGAAAATAATCGCCGCAACCAGCTTATTATTGGTGCCAATAGCGAAGGAGAAATTCCTGAAGGTTTGAAACAAAACAAAGGGGTGCAATTAACACCATTGTTGTTATTGCCTTTTGTTATCTTAAGTGACAACGAAGAAACCAAACAAATTTTTGAAAAACAATTAATGCACAAAGGCATGGGTTCGGTTGACCTGCTCAAAAAAGTGCAAGAAATTATTGGTGTAAAAGTTCGCCATGTTAACTTTATGACCGTTCTTGATTTGGCTGCGATGATGCACAACCATTTACAAGCGGCAGGGTTTGAGTCGTTGTGGGATTTATTGGAACAAGCCATGTTTGATGCCAACCCTGAAATCAAAATCACAACGCCGCAACTTAATGAATTTTATTTATCTAAAAAAATAGTTTTTAGCCCTTTCTTCTCCTATGTCTTTTGGAGTACACATGGTCCTGGCAAAAACCTCAAAAACGCACAAGAAAAATATTTACACTATACCCAAGTACAGCGACAATATACCGCGACACTCGCCGAACACGGATTGGATGTGCGGCAATTTGCACCAACCACACAAACTTACCCAGCAGATGAGGAGCACATTTGTTTTGCGACCTTGGATGAAAATCGAATCAGTGGCGATTACTACCATGAAATTATAAAGCCCTTAAATACAGAACAAAAAAAAACGGCAGATAAAAATGAACACTCGCATTTGGGTGTGTTGTTTTATCAAGTCAGCGATGAGTCGGGTGGAGTGGAGTTTTATTACCCTTTAAACGCAAAGGGATTACAGGAAATTGAAGATATTTTAACATAATTCAAACAATTCAAAAAAAGGGTATATTATTAACTTCTAAAGTTGCTTAATGAATATGAACCCTATATAATGCACCGGCTTTTAGTATGGCTAATTAGATTTTAAGCGCTTATTCGAGTTGGCGATTAAGGATGTAAGCAAAAATAATATGACACCACAACCTTCGATATCAGAAGTAAGAAAAGTTGTTTTCTTACTGCCAGCTTGGCAAATGTTGATAGGTGTAATTGTCGGCATTGTTTTTTATTTTATTGCAGGACAAGTCGCAGGGATAGCGGGTGTTTTTGGAGCAAGTATTAGTTGTGCGGGCAGTTTGGTTTTTGCCTTGGTTGTCTTTGGGTTCGGAAAACAATCCATAGAAAATATAACAAGGCACATGTTTAGAGCAGAAGCATTTAAAATTATGACTATCGCAATCATGTTTTATGTGGCTTTTGCAAAGCTGGGATTACCATTTTTTCCAGTAATAATAGGATTTATGGCAGCATTGATTATTTTCTTTGTGGCATTATTAACAGTATTTAGATAAGTAGAGTATATATAATGAGTGCAGGCGGCATTGG
>JALSIL010000550.1 GCA_026990095.1 Lysobacterales bacterium | reverse complement strand
GAACCACGCCCAAACACATCAAAGTTTTGGCTCAAACCATGCATGGCAAAGTGCCACGAAAATTACCAAAAATCAAAACCATGACACGCTTGTCAGGATTAGAAGCGTTTAATATCAGTGAAGATTTTAACTTTATTAATGTCGGCGAACGCACCAATGTTACAGGCTCGTTGAAATTTAAACGCCTGATAAAAGAAGAAAGCTACGAAGAAGCCGTGCAAGTCGCCCTCGACCAAGTCGAAAACGGTGCACAAATCATCGACATCAACATGGATGAAGGCTTGATTGACTCCAAACAAGTGATGCAAGAATACCTGAATATCATTGCCACCGAACCCGATATTGCCAAAGTTCCTGTCATGTTAGACTCCTCCAAATGGCAAGTGTTAGAAGCAGGATTACGCCATATTCAAGGTAAAGGTGTGGTCAATTCCATCTCGCTTAAAGAAGGCGAAGAAAATTTTATTACGCAGGCCAAAACCATCCAAAAATACGGAGCAGCGGTTATAGTGATGGCATTTGATGAGGTTGGGCAAGCCGATACAAAGCAACGTAAAATTGAAATATGTCGCAGAAGTTATGCTATTTTAGTCAATCAGGTTGGCTTTTTGCCCGAAGACATTATTTTTGACCCCAATATTTTTGCCATAGGTACAGGATTAAGCGAGCACGCCAATTACGGCATTGATTTTATCGCAGCCACCCGCGTGATAAAACAAGAAATGCCCTTGTGCCATGTGTCAGGCGGTGTTTCCAATATTTCTTTCTCTTTTCGTGGCAACAATCCACTGCGGGAAGCGATACACTCGGTATTTTTATACCACGCCATCAAAGCAGGCATGGACATGGGTATCGTCAACCCTGGCATGTTGACCTTATACGATGATATTGATTTGAAGGTGCGTGAACGCATCGAAGATTTACTGTTTAATCGCCGTGATGATGCTACCGAACGCTTAATGGATATTGCCAGCGGTATCGAAGGCAAAAAACAAAAACAAGCCGACAACAAATGGCGAGCTTTGCCCATTCAAGCACGATTATCCTATGCTTTGGTTCACGGCATAACTGAATTTATAGATATTGACACCGAAGATGCCTATAAAGATTTAAACGACCCATTAGCAGTTATCGAAGGGCCTTTGATGAACGGCATGAACGAAGTGGGCGATTTATTTGGTGATGGCAAAATGTTTTTGCCGCAAGTGGTAAAATCCGCACGGGTCATGAAAAAAGCCGTGGCATGGCTTTTGCCACTTATTGAATCCCAAAAAGGCAACACAAGTGATAATGGCACCATCATCATGGCAACCGTCAAAGGCGATGTGCACGATATTGGCAAAAATATCGTTGGTGTGGTGCTAGGTTGCAACAACTACAACATCATCGACTTAGGGGTCATGGTGCCAGCCAATAAAATCTTAGATGCAGCGGTTGAACACAATGCCGACATTATTGGACTAAGTGGATTAATCACACCATCATTGGATGAAATGTGCGATGTAGCTGCCGAAATGGAAAAACGTGGCATGACCACGCCTTTGCTAATCGGCGGAGCAACCACCTCAAGAACACACACCGCCCTTAAAATCGAACCCAATTATAAAAGCGACACCATTTGGGTCAAAGATGCCTCACGAGCGGTAGGTGTGGCGCAAAATTTACTCGGTTCCAAAGAGTTAAAACAACCTTTTGTCGATAAAATCAAAGCCGAATACGCCACAATTCGCGAAAGACGACGCAAACGCCCAAGCAAAAAAGTAAAATTGCCATTGGCATCCGCACGAGCCGATAAATTTCAAATCAATTGGGACAAATCGCCACCAATGCAGACAAATTTTACTGGTATCAAAATTTTAGAAGACTATCCGCTAGCCACCATTGCCGAAACCATCGACTGGACACCGTTTTTCCAAACATGGGAACTGCATGGGCGTTATCCCGATATTTTAACCGATAAAGTGGTAGGCGAAAGTGCCAGCGAATTGTTTAAAGATGCACAAGTGATGCTAAAAAAAATCATAGCCGAAAAATGGCTCACCGCACGTGCGATTTTCGGTATTTTTGCAGCCAACAGCAATGGCGATGATGTGGCTTTAAACCACGATGGAAAAGAATACACTTTACACAACCTACGCCAACAAAAAGAAAAAGCAGGCAACAATCTGTGCCTAACTGATTTCATCGCACCTAAAGAAACAGGCTTGCAAGATCATATCGGAGCCTTTGCCGTCACCACAGGCATTGGCATAGAAACAAAAATCAAAGAATTTGAAGACAACCACGATGATTATTCCTCCATTTTACTCAAGGCCTTAGCCGACCGTCTCGCCGAAGCCTTCGCTGAACATTTGCATAAATTGGTTCGTACCCAATATTGGGGTTACGCACAAGATGAAAACCTCAACAACGACCAACTCATCGGTGAAAAATACCAAGGCATTCGCCCAGCACCAGGTTATCCCGCCTGTCCCGACCACACCCAAAAAGAGTTATTGTTCAAATTGCTCGATGTAGAAAACAAAATCGGTATCCAACTCACCGAAGGCTACGCCATGTATCCCGCCAGCTCGGTTAGTGGATTTTACTATTCCCACTCACAATCTCACTATTTTGTATTAGGCAAAATCGGCGAAGACCAACTGCAAGACTACGCCCAACGCAAAGGCGTAGATATAGAAGCAGCAAGAAAAATATTGGCACCGAATTTGTAAATAAAGCGTAAAGCAACCTTCAATGCAACTGCGAATAGATATACGCCCTTGCCTTTTCCCAATAGCGTAGGGTCGTTCGCTCTGATATATCAAGCATTTTTGCAATTTGCACAAATGTGTATCCACCGTAAAAATGGTAAGTTACGATTTGTGCTAATTGAGTGTCAAGTTTTTCTAAGTTTTCCAGTGCTTTATCTATTTCCACAATCTCTTCGGCTGAAGTAACTTGATTATTTATTTCCAAAAAGTACTCTTCTTCGGTTTGATCCGAGTCATTTTTTGAACGTTTTTTTGCCAATTTAGCCCGAGCATTATCAACCAGTATTTGACGCATAGCTCGGGCTGCTAATTGATAAAAATGACGCGTCCCATTAATATTTAATTTACTGCCCTTTTCTAACTTAAGGTATGCTTCATGAACAAGAGAAGTGGTATTGAGCGTGAGGTTATTTTTGTGTTGGTGCTTAACCCTACGAGCAAGATTCTTCAATTGATTGTATACAATAGGCAATATTTCATCCCATGTATTTCCATCCATCATTGATTTATTCAATATTTTTGTTAATTGTATTGCTTGCAACTTAACTCTTCCCAGTTAACACCCGTGTAAGTCATAATAACCAAATACATGGCTGATGTGAACAATGTTAAAAAGGAATACCTGTTTTTGTGATAGATTTCATATTACCCAAACGATTTGGCATTGTATTTTCTTATTTGCTTCAATAACAGCAGACTCCAATTATACAAGGTCTATTATCTTCTCTAAAATCTTACTCTATAAGCAAGATAATGTATTCAGTAGATGTGGCTTTTGTGTTATTTTTACCTCCAAAACACCTTTTGGATAAGATGATATACTCTGTAGAAGTAGCTTTAACTGAAAATATTTTACCTCGCTTACTTCCAATACAAGAATAGACAACCATTTCTGATTTTTCTTTCCCATTAGAAGACTTTCCCATAACCTCTTCAAAGGCATTAACAGCTTGGCTTGAAAAAATCATCAAAAGTAACAGTAATTTATAGAACATAACAACCCCTCAAATTAAAATTTAGTTACATTATACATAAAACTGTTATAGAAAACTTTGTATAATTCTTTTTTTCCATTTTTCCACGAGTTGTGCAAAAGTCTCTTATAGATAAATTCGAACGTCAATTAATTGAGTAAAACTTATCATACCAATCGTTTGGGTTTGCAGTTTTTAGTAGATTCTTTTTCGCTAACTGGAAGGATTTGAGTTTTTCAATTTTACCACGCTTAACTTGACAGAGTTCTAGCCCTGTTTTGGCTTGAAGATACAACATGCCTATTTTTTCTTGTTCATTTGAGTTAATAACTATATTTTCATAAAGTTTTTTTGCACTTTCATACTCTTCAAAAAACAAATATATGTTAGCTAAATTGAGTTTATTAAACCAACTCATTTTATCAAAATCCCACTTAATATTCATCGTTGCTCGCATGGCATCACTGTTTTCTGACTTAATATTCAAATCAATCATGATGGTATTGATTAATTTGAAATAAATGTGATTTGGAGGTAACTTCAATTTGAAATATTCAAGACTTAAATCTATAATATTTTGAGCCTTTACAAACTTACCGAGTTCAATTAATGTAATTGCTTTATTTAATACTATTTCATAATACCTTTGTTCTTTACTAAGGATTGCCTTTAAATATAAACTTTCAGCCTTCAACAAGTATTTATAAGCGGGTACAAATTGACCAATCTTTATTAAATTTCTTGCTCGTAGCATCAAGATTGTAAAGTCATTAAATCCATATATTTCTAGTTGTTTATTTTGCGCATTAACAAAATCTTTTTCAGCTTGATTGAACTCACCTTGGGCACTAAGCAGATTCGCTTTTGCAATTATGGTGTGAAGTAAATTAATTTGTGATTCTTTTGATTGGGATTTTTTAAAATTTATTTGTGCTGCATTTAATAAAGTATTAGACTCTTCGTCATTCAAACGGTTGTAAAACAAGGAATATTTGATTCGGGCTATTTTACCTAAAAGCAAATAAAAGTTATTTTCATTTGCTAACTTATTTGCCAAATCAAAATAATTCATAGACTTTGTGTAGTCACTTTGGTTATAGATTACTCCTAAAAAATAATAATTCCATGCTTGGTATTTAACATTTATTTGGTGTATGCCAATTTCAGTTTTTAGTTGATTAAACATCAGCAATGCTTTTTTGTAATTTTGATTGTATAAATATAAATTTATTAGCTCTTGTTTGTATTTAATGTATTTATTGACATTATCAGAATTGGATAAATTATTTTTATAATAATTAATAGCCTTATTTAGGTACTCCTCCCCTTTAACAGAATTTTCTAATTGAGTATAAATTTTTCCAATTTGGGCAGATAATTCGGCCTGAATATAGGGATCAACAATTTTTTCTAATCGGTAGTTTTCAACACCTCGTTCAAACATTTCTTTAACGGTGATATTAGTTGAGCCTCCTTGCTTAGGTGAGGCTGTTTTGAGTATGTCTTGAAAAAAACTAAGCATAGCTTCCGCTTTTTTAGCTTCAATTTGCTTTTGTTTAAGAAAGTTTACTGAAAAAATTACACCTATAACAATTGCAATTATCGAGAGCAACATGAAACTACTGGCTAACTTATTTCGAACAACTGACATTTTTAAACGGTAAAAATAACTGTCTTTCATCGCTTTTATTGGGCGATTTGTTAAATAATTTTCTATGTCTTCAAGCAATGAATGGACAGAACCGTATCGTCTACTGGGGTCAATATGCATAGCCTTATTAACTATTTTAGTGAGTGTGCCTTTTAATTTTTTTCGCGCATAAGGCAATTCATTGTTACTCGTTATTTTTTCTAAAAATGAGTAAGAAGGATTGTTTATCAAATCCAGTTTCTTTTTTACCGACAAATTCTGCAAGTCAAATTTCCGACTATCTGTAAGGAGCTCAAACAGCACTATGCCTAATGAATAGATGTCTGTTGTTAATGTGCATGTTTCACCATTGAGTTGCTCTGGTGCAGCATAATCAGGGGTGAAAATTTGAGTTGCTGTTTGAATGTTTTGGTTTTCATCGACAATCTTCGCAATACCAAAATCAAGCAACTTCACTTGCCCTTGTTGATTGACTAAAATATTATCGGGCTTTATATCTCTGTGAATTATTAATTTATTGTGAGCAAAAGCAACGGCTTGACAAACTTGTATGAATAAATTGAGGCGTTTTTTTAGACTAAGATTGTTGTCTTGGCAATAATGGTTAATTGTAACACCATTTACCCACTCCGTCGCAATGTAGGGAATATGATCATCGGTAATACCAGCATCAATTAGACTGGCAATATTTTTGTGCCTAAGCTGTGACAGGATTTTTTTTTCGTTTTGAAATTTTCGTTTCAACTCATCGTTTATCAATTCAATACGAATGGTTTTGAGTGCCACTTTAATCGGCACATCCGCCTTGATTGATTGGGCTAAATAAACGCGCCCCATTCCACCTGTGGCTATTTTTTTTAATATTTTAAAATGCCCGAGTTGTTCAGGTTTAGAAAACTCTATATTTTCAGGGTTTATTTTTCCAGGGTATTCTCCCATAAAATCCTGACTGTGGCTTGCCTCAAGCATTTTCATGACTTGCGTGAAGATTTTTAAATCCTCTTTGCATTTTTTGCTAACAAATTCATGCCAAGAAGATTCCTCTAGGTCTATGGCCTCATCATAGATTGCTGATATAATTTCCCAATTAGTACTCATTTGAAATAAATTGCATTCATATTAGCCTCTATGGCTTTACCGTGGAGTCTAATACGGTTTTTCAAAATTGCTTCAAATTTTGCACCCGATTTGTTTGCCACTCTCTGGCTGGCGGCATTTTGAGTGGCAACAATAATTTCAATGCGAATTAAGTTTAATTCTTTAAAAGCATTTTTCATCAGTAATTTAACGGCTTGAGTGCAATACCCGTTATTGCAATGCGGTGTATTCATCCAATAACCGATACTTGCCACACCATTGATTTGATCGTATAAGTGTATACCAATCGTGCCTAAAAAGTTGCCTTGGTGGTTTCTAATGCTAAAGGTGTATTCTAAGTTATCATCCCAGTTATTGGTTTGGGTTATGATAAATTCTTTAGCCGCTTTTAAATCATAATTCGGTGTCAACCAACTCATCCAAGGCGATATCTCTGGGTAAGATTGTTTAATTGCTAACAATAAATCAGAGGCATCTTGTAACGAATAACGCTTTAAAACAATCTGTTTATTTGATAACAATTCACGCATGATTAAATATAGTCTAAAATTTGGTTAATATTATCCACACCTGTGACTTTTATATTCAGTCCTTTAGTCCACGCACCAATATTGCCTTTTGGAACAATTGCGTGTTTAAAACCATGATTAGCCGCTTCTTTTAATCGGTCTTCGCCATTAAAAACAGGACGTATTTCACCCGTCAACCCCACTTCACCAAAAACAATTGTGCCTTTGGGTAAATAACGGTTTCTAAAGCTGGAGACAACAGCCATGATTATAGCCAAATCAGCCGCTGTTTCGGTAACTTTCATGCCACCAACCACATTCATAAAAATATCGTGGTCATGAATGGCAAGCTGACAGCCATTGTGCAACACAGCCAATAACATAGCCAAACGATTGTGGTCCAAACCTACCGTGAGTCGCCTTGGATTACCTAATGGACTTTGGTCGGCTAAAGCTTGTACTTCCACCAATAAAGGCCGTGTGCCTTCACGTGTGACCATCACCACACTGCCAGGTTGAGGTTCGCTGTGTTCAGATAAAAAAATTGCAGAAGGATTCTCCACTTCTTGTACGCCTTTTTCAGTCATGGCAAACACACCGATTTCATTGACGGCACCAAATCGATTTTTCAAGGCTCGCAGTACCCGATAACGGCTATTGCCATCGCTTTCAAAGTACAAAACCGTATCAACCATGTGTTCCAACACACGAGGACCTGCAATTCCACCTTCTTTGGTCACGTGACCGACAAAAATTATCGAGGTATTGTGTTGCTTGGCAAAACGCACCAATTGCGCCGCACATTCTTTGACTTGAGAAATAGAACCTGGAATCGAGGTCAAATTTTCGGTATAAAGCGTTTGAATTGAATCAATCACCATTAAATTGGGTTTATGCACTAAGGCCGATGCAATAATGGCTTCCACCGAGGTTTCTGCCATGCATTCCAAGTCATCTGCTGCCAGTTCCAATCGTTGTGCCCGCATGGATATTTGCGATAACGACTCTTCACCCGTGACATACAGTGTTTTAATATTCTCAGGCATAGTTGCGGTCACTTGCAGCATTAATGTTGATTTTCCAATACCAGGATCACCGCCAATTAACACCACCGAACCTGTCACTAATCCACCGCCTAAAACTCTATCAAGCTCTTTGATTTTTGTGGATGTGCGGATGTTTTTTTGAAATTTAACATTGCCCAGCTTTTGAATCTTTTGACCACCAACATCACCAGCATAGGTCGAAAAACGTGAAGATTTCTGTGCAGGTGTTGCCGCTTGTACCACCGATTCTTCCAAACAATTCCATTGCCCACAGTCACCACACTGCCCTGCCCACTTGTTATGAACTGCTGCACAATGAGTGCAGGTGTATTGTAATTTTATTTTTGCCATAGGTTTATTTTATCCATAGATGGAATAGATTACACCGATTATTTTGTGATAATTGATTTATTGCTGGTTATTTGTTAAATTTGGCTTTCTTAATTCAACAGCAAACTGTTCATGCCAAAAGTCATTTTAATTGTTCTTATACTCAATTTTTCAATCGTCAATGCTAAATCACCTTTCGATTCGCATAAAAATAAAATAAAATCTTTAAGCACAATCTATGTACTAACCGATACTATGGTTGTGGATGACATGAAAGGTTCTGATGTTGGACTTGAGACTGAATATAATTTTATATTAGGACGCAAGCTTTTTAAAAACCTAGAGTATTTATTAGAAAGTTCCATTTCAGCTAATTTTGTCCATATAATCAACAGTGTCGGTTTATATGAGAAGGACAATGTTTACCTTCTTGATACTAAGGACTTAGCTACAAAAATTATATTACCCCAAATTGATGAAGATGTAAAAATAGAAAACCAAGAAAGTTTCCTTAAAGAATTAAATCCATTGGCAGATCGGTCATTTGATATGACTCGCCCTTCAAGAATGCACAAGAAATACCAAATTAAGATGCT
>JALSIL010000549.1 GCA_026990095.1 Lysobacterales bacterium | reverse complement strand
CAACCCAATCGGATCACTCTCCAAATACCTCCCTGTCTGCGGTTCATAATCTCTAAAATAATTATAATGCTTACCCGACTCTCTGTCAAAGTACTGGCCTGGAAAACGTAAATTAAATTCTAATGGGTTTTTGATGCTGTCTTCGAGCCCATTGGCTTGCGTTGTGCCAAAGGCATCGGAATTCCAGCTCCACAGCACTGTGCCAGTGGCATCGGTGACTTTTCTTGGAGTGTTGAGGTGGTCGCTTAGGATATAGTAAATATTGGTTTTGGTTGTGCCTAAGCTTTTACCAAAGCCTGGTGTTGTATTTCTTGTTCGCACTTGTGCAATGGGTTTATTGCCTAACCAGATGATTTCTTTGTGTTGTGCGTGAACACCATTATTTTTATAGTTGGATTCGACCAACAATTGTCCGTTTGAATTGTATTGGAATAGGCTATGGTAGTGGTAATTCTTTTCAAGGGTTTCTTTTTTGTAAATTCTTTGTCCTATACCGTTATAAAAATATTCGGCTTTTAGTTGCGTTGCTAAGCTATAGCTTTGCATTCGATTGGCTGTGTTGTAGCTGAATTGTCCGCCATTGGCAAGGGTCAAGGTGTTTCCATTCGCATCGTAAGTTCTTGCGGGTGTATTGCCTACGGTTATTAACTTATTACTGTTGCTATCGTAGCTGTAGTTGATTGGTGGCAGTGTGCCTGTTTGACTTGTGGTTCTATTATTTTACAATGGGTGTCCCAGTATATTTTTTTTACATTTTATAAAAGAAAAAAACAATGACTGAATTAACATTAGAGACTGAAATTAATAGAAAGTCATTGTATTTTTGAACACTATTAAAACGATGGGCATGGCCACATCCTACAAAGTTAGAGAGATATATACAGAAAAGAAAAATGAACATTAGTGGGTGTTCATTACTACTCAGAAGAGTTTGTGAAAAAACTATAAAATACAACTGGAGGCGAGGTTTTAACCTCGCATATACGTGCCAAAATATAAAACAATTATAACATGCCAAGCTATAGGGTAATTCATTCTTTTAGCAAACTATATCATTTAAAACCTATGGGACTGAAGTCCCATCCCCAGTGAGTTGTTTTGCTATACCTGAGCATGGTCAACGGAACTTATTTATTAACTTTTTGGTTTTCGTTTTCTTGATTTTTTTCTATCGCCACCAAACTTTTTACCGCCGCGGTTATCATCACGCTTTTTGCCGAAATTTTTAGAACCACGTCTTCGACCACCTTCTCGGCGTTTGCCACCTGATGGCGGTGAGATTGTTGCCTCTTGTCCTTCTTTGACAGGCTGTAGCTCACTGGCTTGACCGCATAAAAAGGCTTGGCTTAATTGCTTCATCAATTCGGGTGGCATATCAGCAGGTAAATCAACGGTTGTGACATCATCAAATATTTCAATATGTCCGACGTAATCTTTATCAATATCGGCTTCATTGATTATCATGCCAACAATATTGCCTGGCTTGACGCCATTATTGTATCCCACTGATACACAGTAACGTTGCATTTCCACATCTGGGTGTTTATTCAATGCTTGAGCTTGAGTCGTTAATACACGCGTTTCAGCAGGACCTCTTGGTGAGCGTGAGTCTTTAAAGTCACCAGCATTGCGTGGATTACGTTTATTGCCTTGTTTATCGTGGTCATAGACATGCTTTTCTTCTTTGAGAAGAATACCTTTTTCGCCTTGAGCGATTAATGCCAATGCTGCGGCAATTTGCGTGGGCTCGTTGTCAGTTTCGGTTTGAAATTCACGCACCAGTTGTTGGTAAATACCTAAATCTTTACTGGCAATGGTATCTGCGATTTGGTCTTTAAATTTTTGCATGCGTTGAACATTTATGTCCGCAACCGACGGCATTTTCATCGGCTCAATGGGTTGTTTGGTCACTCTTTCTATCATGCGTAACATGCGTTGTTCGCGTCTGGCAACAAACAAAATTGCTTCACCCGATCGACCCGCACGTCCTGTGCGACCAATTCTGTGTACGTAAGATTCAGGGTCATACGGAATATGATAATTAATAACGTGACTTATGCGTTCTACATCCAAACCACGTCCAACCACATCAGTACCAATCAAAATATCAATTTTGCCCGATTTTAAGTTATTAACTAATCGTTCTCTTTGGTTTTGTTGAATGTCTCCATTTAATGCTTCTGCGGCAAAACCGCGTGCTTTTAATTTATCAGCCAATTCTTCGGTTGCTACTTTGGTGCGTACAAAAATCAATACCGCATCAAAGTCTTCGGTTTCTAGCAATCGCGTTAAAGCATCCAATTTATGCAGCCCACTAACCATCCAATAACGTTGGTTAATGTTTTTAGCTGTTGTCGTTTTATTCTTAATCTTGATATCAAACGGATTATTCAAATGCCGAACCGCAACTTTTTTAACTTGTGCTGGCATGGTGGCAGAATACAAGGCAATTTGCCTGTCTTCTGGGGTTTGTTCTAATATCCAATCGACATCATCAATAAAGCCCATTCGCAACATTTCATCGGCTTCATCCAAAACCAAGGTGCTTAACTGATCCACTTTTAAGGTTTTTCTGCGCATGTGATCCATCACTCGTCCAGGCGTTCCGACCACGACATGGACACCGCGACGTAAGGACTTTAATTGTGGTTCAAAACTCTGTCCTCCATAAATTGGTAAAACATGAAACCCTTTAATGTGTTTTGCATAAGTTTGAAAAGCTTCTGCAACCTGAATCGCTAATTCGCGCGTTGGAGTAAGCACCAAAACCTGAACATGTTTTATAGACATATCCAAATTAGACAAAACTGGCAAAGCAAAGGCTGCTGTTTTTCCTGTGCCTGTTTGTGCTTGCCCTAAGACATCACGACCTGACAATAACGCAGGAATACTTTCAGCCTGAATCGGGGATGGTTGTTCATAACCTGCATCTTTAATGGCTTGTAAAACGCTAGGTGCAAGATTGAGGTCATCGAATGTGACAGTTGATGGTGTGTTTGACATATTATTGAGCACTAGGCGTGAAAAGACGGCGTATTATACAGTAAACCTTGATAAAAATATTACATTACCTTAATCAATGCTTGAATTAACTCGGTTATTGACTTTATTTTTCAATACTATAAAAAAATTCAGCAAGTATTGCATACAAACACGACTCAAAAAAGTTGGAATATTAGTAGATTTTTAAGACAGTATCTCACCCACATGCGTGGGCTAGCGTGAAAATCCTTTCCAGAAGGATTTTTGCGAATTTTTTAACGCAGAGTGGTGTTTTTTGCAACTTTTTAACACGTGCCACGAGTTATGCAAAGGTCTCTTTGATTCTAGTTGTACATAGTTTCTCATTGGTATAAGATTTTTTCTTGGTTTGCTATGCGTGCTAAGGGGTTGTGCTATAATCGTGTTTTCTATATCGGGATTTGGGTAAGAGTCCTTTGCACACATTTATGATAGAATTTAGTTCGCAGCAGAAACAAGAGTTCATCGATGCACTGAATCAAATTATGCCTTATGGAAAATATAAAGGCAAACGTTTATACGAATTACCAGCGCACTATCTAGCCTGGTTTAACCGACAAGGGTTTCCTAACAACAAATTGGGACGGTGCATGGCTTTGGTTTTTGAAATTGACCACAACGCACTTAAACCCTTGTTCAAAAAATATTTTATTTACGATTAACGTTATATCGAGACTTTTGCATGAATGCTGATATCAAACAAAAATTAATGATTGCTCTGGGGTGGTTTTTTGTCATCCTAGGAATAATTGGTGCTCTGTTACCCGTTATGCCGACAACCGTGTTTTTAATCATTGCTTTAGGATTATTCTCAAAGTCATCCCCGCGTTTTCATCAAATGCTACTTAATAACAAATTTGTTGGCAAAGACTTAAAACAATGGGAACAGAATAAAACCATGTCGCGTTCATCGAAAAAGAAATCGACTTTTATCATTTTCTTGTCCTTTGGCATATCCATCGCCATTCTACATGGGCGAATCGGGTTGCAACTGATGCTACTTTCCATTGCATCGGTTTTACTTATAATTATTTGGAAAGTTAAAGAGAGTTAATATGAAAAACTGCGTCATCCTAACTATGGATACTTTGGACGATTTTGTTGTTTACGATAGATTGTTAGATAAACCTTTAACTGATTTGGGTTGGAGTGTAGAACATATTTCATGGCATAAAAAAGATGTTGATTGGAATCAATTTTATGCAGTCATCATCCGTTCAACTTGGGATTATCAAGAAGATGCAGATGCTTTTATGCGCGTTTTAGAGGAAATTGAAAAATCCAAGGCTATTCTTTTAAATTCACTGGCTATTGTTCAGTGGAATATCAATAAAAATTATTTGCGTGAAGTGGAATCTAAAGGTGCAAAAATCATTCCGACCATTTGGCTTGAGCGATTTAATTTTAACTCTGTGCAAAGCTATTTTGATTATTTTGATACGAAACAAATCGTTATAAAACCAACCATTAGCGCCAATTCCGACAATACCTTTTGGTTGAAAAAAAATTCATTCGATCAAAACAAGAAGCTTCTAAAAACTTCATTAAAAAACCGTCAATTAATGGTGCAACCTTTTGTCCCAGCCATTATTGAACAAGGAGAGTATTCCTTATTCTATTTTGCTAATCAATACAGTCATTGCATTTTAAAAACCCCCAAATCGGGCGATTTTCGCGTTCAGGAAGAACACGGCGGTCATTTACAAAGCATTACACCAAGTAAGGATTTGCTGACAGCTGCACAAAAAGCCTTACAAACCATACCAGAGAAAGTGCTCTATGCTCGTATTGATTTGGTCCAACACCAGGGAGAATACCAGTTAATGGAAATTGAATTAATCGAACCCTCATTATACTTTAACCTAGATGAAAATGCAGCACCCCGATTTGCTAAAGCCTTTGATGATTGGATGATATAAAGCAAAATCGCAATAAACTTATTGAGCATGAGCACTTTAATAAAAGCCAATCGTCCGTTATAATTCGCTAATGAATCGACTTTTGGCTTTTTTATTTCTCTTTTTATCTTCTCAATTATTTGCTCAAAATATTGATGAGCGATGGTATATTAATGTTAATTCTGGAATCATCATCCCTGATGACTCGTTACAGCTTAATGATGCCGTTATCTATGATGTAAGAATTGGTAAAAGCATTAACAACAAATGGTCTTATGAAATTGAAGTATTTACGGATGAATACGATTTTGATATTGATTATGGTTTAAAACACCACGGAATTGGTATAAATTTTCTTGATATCAATCACGAGCCATTATGGAAACCCTACTTTTTAATGGGAGCAGGTCTAATTTATCATCAATCACCAACAGAATCTGGAACTAATTTTTATGCCAACATTGGCATTGGGGGAAGTTGGTATTTATTTGGTGACAATATTCGACTTCGTGCCGAAGCTATTTCACGTCTTGATTTAAATAATACCAAATTACCAGGACAAAATGGTTTTGGTGATGGGGTTTTTACATTAGGTCTCACTATTCCCTTAGGGAAATAAAAAAGCGCCTTTAAAAGACGCTCTTTACCAAAGTAACTCAACTGCCTTTATTCAGGAATTTTTAACACTTGTCCAGGATAAATGTGGTCAGCATCTTTTAACATGGGTGTATTGGCTTCAAATATTTTATTGTATAAACTTGATTTGCCATACATTTCTTTAGAAATCTTACCTAATGTATCACCACTTTTAACCGTATAAGTTCTAAAACTCGGCTCTGTATTGCTTGCTTCTTGTGCCGCTTTGACCTCTTGGGCTTCTTGTTCAACAACATCAGTAGGAGGAGCTCCCAAAATCAAGTTATCTTGAACGGAAGCAACTCCTGAAATATTGCCCGCAACTAGGACAGCTTTTTCTTTTTGTTCTTGATTTGGAACATAACCCGATAAAGTTACCGCTCCACGTGCAAAATTAACTTTTAAATCACTTACTGACACACCAGCATCTTCAATGTGTTTAATAATTGGTTTAGTCACTTCTGGTTCTGGGGCATCGTCCTTAAATAAGTTTGCCCCTGCATCGGCAATAAAATCAAAAAATCCCATAATATACTCCTGTTTAAAAAAATAATATCATATCAATTAATTAGCTTTAGGTCAAATTTATATTCTTAAGGTATTAAATGTTAACACTTTAAGGTTTAGCAATAATATTTTATTAAAATCAATGCTAAACTATATGCGAATTAAACAAAAACGCTGTAATGTCACAATTTAACTTACTAAAACAGAAACGATTCTTACCTTTTTTCCTTACCCAATTTTTTGGAGCCTTTAATGACAATGTATTTAAAAACGCTTTAGTTATCATGATAGCTTTTAGTGTAGAAGCCGATAGCGATTTATTGGTTAACCTAGCTGCTGCACTATTTATTTTGCCATTTTTTCTATTTTCCGCAATTGCAGGACAAATTGCGGACAAGTATGAAAAATCTTCTTTAATTAAAATTGTGAAATTAACTGAAATTGTTATCATGTGTATCGCTGGCTTAGGTTTTTATATCAACAGCATTCCGTTATTACTTTCTGTTTTATTTTTAATGGGCTGCCAGTCTTCATTATTTGGGCCAGTGAAATACGGATATTTACCCCAACATTTACAAAAAGATGAGTTAGTGGGTGGAAACGGTCTCATTGAATCAAGCACTTTTTTATCCATTTTACTCGGTACAATTCTTGGAGGCATTTTGATTGCAATTAATTCTATCTTTCCTGTTGTCATCGCTGTTTTTTGCATTGCCATCGCTGGGTATATCAGTGCACAATTTATCCCAAAAACATCTCCTTCTTCACCTGAAATAAAACTAGAAATCAATATATTAAAAGCCACCTATCGTAATATAAGATTCTTACCTTCTAATCGAGTTGTCTTTTTATCTGTTCTTGCAATTTCGTGGTTCTGGTTTTATGGTTCTATTTTTTTAATGCAGATTCCGAATTTTACTATTCAAATTTTATCTGGAAATAAAGCCGTAGCAACATGGCTTTTATCTATGTTCTCTATTGGAATTGGTGTTGGCTCATTATTGTGCGAAAAACTATCAGGCAAACGCGTGGAAATTGGGCTCGTTCCACTTGGCTCTATTGGACTTGCGGTGTTCGGCTGGGATTTAGCAATAACATCTGAACAGTGGCCACCTTTTTCATCACTTTTTTCATTCCAACAATTCTGGGCCGTTGATGGAAGTTTAAGAATTTTATTAGATTTAATTTTTATTGGTGTTTTTGGAGGACTCTATATTGTTCCACTTTACGCTTTATTACAAGAAAGATCTGATTCAAAGTTTTTATCTCGTGTTATTGCTGGCAATAATATTATTAATGCTTTATTTATGGTATTTGCTGCTCTTCTAGCAATGTTTATCTTAAGTTATTTAAAGTGGAGCATCCCACAGTTATTTAAAGTTACCGTAGTTCTTAATATAATTGTTTGTCTTTATATTTTTACAGTAGTTCCAGAATTTCTCATGCGTTTAATTGTTTGGTTTTTAGTATCAACAATTTACCGCGTTAAACCCAAAGGCATGGAAAATATTCCACATGAAGGTCCTGCATTATTATGTTGTAACCACGTCAGTTTTGTTGATCCATTAATATTAGGTGGCTTTATCCGCCGCCCAGTTCGATTCGTCATGTATTATAAAATTTTCAATATCCCAATTCTGAAATGGATATTTAAGGCAGCAAAAGCCATTCCTATTGCTGGTTTTAAAGAAGACCCTGAAATGTATGAACTTGCCTTTAAATCAGTAAAAGAAGCACTGGAAGACGGAGATTTGGTTTGCATATTCCCAGAAGGAGGCTTAACACCTGATGGAAGTGTACAAGAGTTTAAATCCGGCATTGAAAGAATCATTAAGGAAACACCAGTACCGGTCATACCAATGGCATTAAACAACTTATGGGGTAGCCTATTTTCTCGTAAAGACAAGGTATTAGAAAGGAGACCAAAAAAATTCTTAGCTAAAATCAATTTAAATATCGGTAATCCAATTAAAGCAACAGAAGCAAACCGTACTATTCTTTATCAAAAGGTTATAGAATTAAAGAATCTATCTTAACTGTTTCTAAAGAGCTTTAAATAACTATAAATAAACTTACAGTGGCTTTAATTGGAAAAATTCACCGATTAGTTAGTTCATACGCGTGGCAAAAACCACTCAACTAGACACACTTATCTGGACGCTACCAATTATTATTTGAGATTGTTTGTATCATAAGTATTAGCAAAATTATAACAACGCCAAAAGTACGCCAAAGTTATTACATTTTACCAATGAACTCTAGTTAAGAGAGACCACCCTATTGGCAATAACCTCCTGGGGCAGGGACTTTAGTCCCGTTGTTTGGAAGACGGACTAAAGTCCGAACACCACAAACTCATATGGTAGTGTCATTGTTTAAGGCATAAAAAAACCCTTGTACGTGATGTACAAGGGTTTTAGTGTTTAAATTCTGGCGATGTCCTACTCTCACATGGGGAACCCACACTACCATCGGCGATGCTGCGTTTCACTTCTGAGTTCGAAATGGTATCAGGTGGTGCCACAGCTCTATTGTCACCAGAAAACTAGTTGCTTTTGAGGGATTTTCCTTCAAAAGACTGATGTTCATTTAGAATATTAGTGCTATCTTACGATAGTCTTATCTTTTGTCACATTTTCTTACAATTAAGTTAGTTCAATGACTTCTTATATGTCAGATTATAATAACCATAAATTTTAGTTAGTTTGACATACAATCCAAGTGCCCTTTAGTAATTATACTAAAACACTTTGGGTTATATGATCAAGCCTCACGGACAATTAGTACAGGTTAGCTTCATGTATTACTACACTTCCACACCCTGCCTATCAACGTCGTAGTCTCCAACGGTCCTTTAGTTATCTTAAAGATATGGTGAGATCTCATCTTGGAAGAGGCTTCCCGCTTAGATGCTTTCAGCGGTTATCCCGTCCGAACATAGCTACCGGGCA
>JALSIL010000548.1 GCA_026990095.1 Lysobacterales bacterium | reverse complement strand
TAAATCTTGCCAATCAAAGGCTTTGACTATGCTGTTATCTAAAATACCTTGGTTGATGCCATCTTGAAAATTACTTGTCGATTGGGCTTGTAAAGTAACAAGAAAATCACCCAAACCATCATCTAACGTACCATCGTTGTCGTAATCAAAACAACACACTTCAGTTGGGTCAATTAAGGCTGGAAAGTGCATACCCCAAATATAACTAATATTTTGAGCACTTGTTACAGAAGTTGATAATAGTAATACGACAGCTGTTAATTTATACATTTTTCTTGACCAAAATTCCGCTAATAAAAATAAGCCCAACGATAATAATGGGTAGTGTTAAAACTTGTCCCATCGTCATCCAATCAAAGGCAATAAACCCTCTATTTGCATCAGGCTCTCTTAAAAATTCAACGCCAAAGCGTGATAAGCCATAGCAAATAAGGAAGGTACCAGAAACTACGCCTTTTTGCTTGAAACGTTTGGCAATAAACCAAACAATGACAAAGGTCAAAAACCCTTCAGTAAAGGCTTCGTATAAAGGCGAAGGGTGACGGGCAAAATCATCCAACAGACCTTGTTGATTAAGTTTAATTAATTCTTCAACTGGTTTATTCCATAAGTTGCTCGGTAATGAGTCTGGAAAAATCATTGCCCACTTATGAGTGGTTAAGCGTCCCCATAATTCGCCATTTATAAAATTGCCAATGCGTACTGAGCCAATTCCTAAGGCACATAAGGGAGCAATAAAATCAGCTATTTCAAAAATCTCTTTTTTCGTTTTTCTCTTAAAATAATACATGGCAACAAAAACACCAATCAAACCGCCATGAAAAGACATGCCACCACCTTGAACTTTAAAAACTAAAAGTGGGTCTTCTAAAAAGGGTGTATCATTATAAAACAATACCCAGCCAATTCTTCCTCCTAAGATGACACCGAGTGCCCCATAAAATAAAAAATCGGAAACCTGCTCTTTTGTCCATGTTGTGTCATCGTGTTTTACTTGGTAATTGCCAAGTAAAATAAATAAACCAAAGCCAATCAAATAAGTAATCGCATACCAATGAATTTGAACAGGTCCTAAATTAACAAAAACAGGATCGAAATTGACTAAATAATGCATTAAAATAAATTCTAACAGTTAATAAAGAATTTATTCTAACTTTTTTAGTCATAGGGAGCAAACATTGGATGAAATTGGTTTGGATTGTTTGACTCTTCCTGAGTTGCTAACGACTAGGGCGATGGCTTTTTCTTCTCCTCTGGGATCGCAGAAGTTGATAGAAAGGTTTGTTCCTGGTGAAAATCCAACATTGTTGTAGCGAATTTTTGAACGATGGGAGGATGACACCGCCTGAATTTGTTTAACCATTGCATCCTCGTGTCGTAACAGCCTATCTTCTGGGTCGAGTTGTCTGTTTTTGTTTTTGTCAGTAAAAATTATCCAACCTTCGTGCCAATTTGATTGGTTGTCACAGCCATTTCCACTCAGACTTGGGCAAACAATAACAAAGCTTTGGTGCATGATTGAGTACGAACGGGCAAGCTGCAATGAACCTGTTAAGCGGTTTCTTTCGCTTTGCAATTGTTTATTGAGTTTTAATTCGTAAAAATCAGGCAGTCCATAAGCGGATAAAATACCCATAATGGCTAAAGTAATGATGAGCTCGATAAGCGTAAACCCTTTTTGATTATTCATAATAAAGTCCTTTAAGTAATATTAGACCCCATTATATAAAGTATAAAATAAAAAAAGACCTACAAAATCCTCTTTAACTGTAGGAAAAAAGCTATTCGTGACGAGATAGCATATAGGATTGTGCTTTTTGCATGATATTAACAAAGGCTTGTTCTTGGTTGTTTTCCACAACAGATATAATGCGTTGCACCGCATCGCCTAGTGCATTGAGGGTGGATTTTGAATAATTATTGAGTTTTTGTATTTCAAAATAAAGGTGCGGATTTTCCGATACGACATTTTCACTGACTGACAATTGGGCATCAAAAGTGGTGCTGGATAATTGTGCTAGAGTTTCAGCGGCTTCTCCTGATTCCGATAAAACCGTCATAAAAGCAATATTTAATACATGAGATAAACCTAAGATATAAGCAACTAATCGATCATGGTCTTCTAGTTGCATGTCAATTTGTTCAGCCATTGTGGGCAAAAACAGCTCTTTGGTTTTGTCCACTGATTCTTTATCGCCTAATTCGATAAAAATGACGTGTTTATTTGAGAGCAAACGAGTATTTGGCCCAAACATTGGATGAATGGACACAACTTTACAGCCAGTATCTGCTAATTGCATCAAGGGTAATTTTAATGGGCTTTTTATCGAGCCCACATCCATAACTATTCCTTGGGGTTTTAAATGCGATAAATCCTGGAGGATTTGTGCACTGGCAGCAATAGGAGCTGAAACAATGATAAAATCGTAATCTAATTCAGCCGTTTTGTAGTCAATATTGTTTTCAAAGTCAGGGTTAACATCAGAAATGTCCACATTAAAGTCTTGATTGCTCAAGAATTGCACAAACCATTGCCCCATTTTCCCTAAACCACCAATGACCAGGGCTGATTTATGCGAACCATAACCTGAGGTATTGATTTTTTGGTTTTCTTGTTTTTCTAGAGAAGTCTTGATGATAAGTGAAAATATTTCTTTGGCAATTTGCGGATCAACATTTTTTTCCTTTGCAAAATTCATAATGTTATCAATGACTTGCTTTTCTCTCTGGTAGTCTCTTGTCGGACTTTTTGTGGTTAGTTTCACGGAACCAATGGCATCAACATTCATTTGCCGTTCAGCTAATAAGCCTATAATTTGCTCATCGATTTTATCTAAGTTATGGCGTAAGCTAGTAAGTTTTGAATTGTCCATTGGGTTTTTGGTTTGACATAAGAAATATTTAGGTTAAGATTGTAGCAATTGTTATATTAATTAAAAAAACATTTAGGGGAAATTTATGAAAAAAATCTTATTTACATTAACTTTAACGTTACTTGCCAACTACGCGATTGCAAAAAATCGACCAGTTGTCGCTGTGATTGAATTTAAAAATGAAACAACAGCACCATGGTGGCAAAACGGAGTGGGACGAGAATTAAGCGACATGCTTTCAAACGAGTTGTTGGGAACAGGTGTATTTAAAGTTGTTGAACGAAAAAAATTAGACAGTGTCTTAACTGAACAGGATTTGGGTGCTTCTGGTCGTGTTTCACGTCGCACCGCTGCGAAAATGGGTAAACTTACTGGGGCTCAGTATCTTATTACAGGGTCAGTTTCTTCTTTTGAGCAGTCCAGTTCACGTGGAGGCGGGTTTAGTTTTAAAGGTATTGCTATAGGTGGAAATAGGCAAAATGTTTCTCTAGGGATAGATATTCGTGTTATAAATGCCACTACTGGCGAGGTTGAATATGCACGAACTGTTGAAGCAACCGCTAAAAACGGGGGTCTTTCTGTTGGTTTATCCAGAGGTGGTTTTGGCGGGACTTTGGGTAGTCAAAAGAGAACGCCAGTGGGTAAAGCAATTCGAGCAGTATTAATCGAAGCAACTGATTACCTTGCTTGCGTCATGTATGATCAAGACAGTTGTATTGGTGAGTACAGAACCAAAGAACGCAGTCGAAGGTCAAAGACCAGAAAGTCTATTCGTTTGGATTGATAAAGAAAAAAATAAGTTATAAAAAAAGCCAGAGTTTTTGCTCTGGCTTTTTTGTGACTAAATCGTATAAGAAGTATTGGTTTATTATGTTGCTGTGCGATAGTATCTTTGTGTTTATTTCAATTTTCAAAAAGTTGACTCACATCAAGTGATAAGAGTTCTCATTTAATTAAACTGCTCGTATATTAATTAATGTGGGTTTTCACCATGAAACAAACACTTTTGTATTTGGTTTTGTATTTAACATTTAGTTTTTCCGTTTTAGCTGATGATGCAAAAGTCGAATTGGATTCTACCACCGTTGTGGCGGTTGCTAATAAACAGTTACGGCCCGTTGTGGAAGTGGTCGGGGCGGTGAGTGTTGTTACTGCTGAAGATATTGCGGCAACCAACAGTGAGAATATTGGAGATGCTTTGCGTTACGAAAGCACTATCAGCATGGAAAATGCTGGCACGCGATTTGGTGATGCGGGTATCAATATTCGCGGTATTGGTAACAACCGTGTGGCGATTGAGGTCGATGGCATTACCAATGCAAAACAGTTTTCTATTGGTTCTTATGCTAATGCAACAGCACAATTTCCTGAGACTGATTTAATTAAAGCTATTGAAATTCTTAACGGCCCAGCTTCAACCTTATATGGTAGTGATGCCATTGGCGGTATTGTCTCAATTCACACCTGGAACCCTGAGGATTTAACCCGTTTAAGCGACAATGCTACTTATTCAAAGATTCGTCTTGGTTATGATGGCAAAACTCATGGGCGGGTTATTTCTGGTTTAAGTGCTTGGAATGGAGAAAAAGTAGGTACTGTTGTTTCTTTGACTCATCGTGATGGCAAGGCTTTGATGAACCATAATTCTAACAATTTAAAGCGTGACTTTGGCGACTGGGAAGAAAATACTTTATTTACAAAATTTGTTATTGCCACCTCTGGCAGTGATACATTAACCCTTGGATTGACTGGAATGCAAAGAAGTAACCAAACGCAAATAAATTCTTTTATTGGTCAAGGTCGCTTTTTACGCACTTCAGAGTTGCTTGCTGATGATATAAGTAATAACTATAAACTGACATTGGACTATAGTTTTGCCATAAATAATAACTTATTTGACGAAGGTGTTTTACGCACTTATTATGCACGAACTAGTTTTGAGCAAGATAGCTTTGAAAAAAGACAGTCACGAAGAGGTACTCCTTTGTCGCAGTTTCGTCATTTCGAGTATGAACAAAAAAACTATGGTGTTGAGTTAAACTTCAACAAGCAATACGTGGCAAATAGTGCTACGCATAATTTGGTCTATGGGGTTGAATATAAAACAGCAGATATTGAAGAGTGGAGAGATGGTTTAGAAACAAATTTATTAACAGGCGTATCTCAAGCATCAATTTTGGGTGAGGCCTTTCCTCGAAGAGATTTTCCTAATTCTTTGGTAGATGAGTTGGGGATATTTGTATTGAATGAAATAAAGTTTTACGATAGCCCTTGGACGTTAATTCCTGCTTTGAGGTTTGATTATTATGATTTGACTCCAACACGAGATGCTTTGTTTGATGCTAATGGAGCAGATACTCAGGTTGTTTCTATTAATACGTCAGATTTTTCTCCTAAGTTCGGCGTTATGTATGAAATTAATGATGAAACTAATATTTATGCACAATATGTTCGCGGGTTTAGAGCACCGCCATTTGATGATGTCAATATTGGTTTAAATATTCCAATTTTTCGTCTTAAAGCGATTGCAAATCCAGATTTAAAATCTGAAACATCTGATGGTTTTGAAGTGGGCTTTCGTTATTTTGGTGAGTCGCAGCAATTTAATGTCACGGCTTTTTTAACAAAATATAATGATTTTATAGAAACCAAAGCACGTATTGGTTTTGATCCAACTACTGGAATTTTATTGTTTCAGTCGCGAAATATACATGAAGCAGAAATTTCAGGCATAGAAATAAGTCATCAATGGCAAATAAATGATTCTTTTAGTACTTATACTAATTTGGGCCTGACTCGTGGAGTTAATCGCACTAGTGATGAACCATTAAACACTATCTCGCCTGCAAAGTTGGTCAACAATTTACAATGGCACTCAAGTAATAATTTATGGAATGTTAATTTATATTCTACCTTTGTGGCAAAACAAAACCGCTTTTCTCAAGAACTGCACAGCTTATTTGTACCATCTGGATATAGTGTATTTGACCTTTTTATAGATTATAAAATTTCACAAAAACAACGTTTAAGGTTAGGTGTTTTTAATTTGACCAATAAAGAGTATTGGAACTGGCAACAAGTGCGTAATTTTGCAGAGCAGGATGTTTTGATTGAGGCACTATCACAGCCTTCAAGAAACGTTTCACTATCTTATAGTATTATATTTTAAGGAGGTAGCCAAGTTGATTTAGGTCAATGTCAAATTAATCAAAGAAAGTTAAAATAATTCCAAATTAGGTACGGTTGTGCCTAATTCAATATGTAAATTAATATTTGGAGAGTAAAAATGAAAACTATTAAAAAGTCCTTGTTAATTGCAGGCTTGTTGGCTGGCTTGAATGTTCAAGCAACTGATTCAACAGCGGCACACAAGGCAGAAATGCTAAGTGGGAATATAGCTTCGCAAGTTAAATCAGGCAAGATTCTCTATAATTCAAATTGTGCAGCTTGTCATCAAACAACGGGCTTAGGAATGCCAGGTGTATTTCCACCTTTGGCTAGTTCTGACTATCTTTTAAAAGACAAGAATAGAGCCATCGAAACTGTTATTGGTGGTTTAACAGGTTCGATTAAAGTTAACGGCAAAAGCTATAATGCTGTTATGCCTAACTTTTCTTATTTAAAGGATGCCGATGTTGCTGATATTATAACTTATGTCACTCATTCATGGGGAAATAAAGGATTTCAAGTTAGTGCTGCTGATGTGGCTGCTGTTAAAAAAGGTCATGTTGCCGCGGTGCCAACGGGTGCAAAATCAGATCACCCAGGCCAAAATGAGAAAAACTATCAAGCGGCACCTTCAGGAATCAATCCCGATGATGCAACGATGTATGTATCAACAGATGGCCCAAAAATGACGATAGCAGAAGGTAAAAAAGCCACAAAGATATTTTTTGAACGCTGCGCAGGTTGTCATGGTGTTTTAAGAAAAGGCGCTACTGGTAAGCCTTTAACAACTGATATTACTCGTAAAAAAGGTATAGATTACCTAAAAACTATGATTACTTACGGCTCTCCTGCTGGTATGCCAAACTGGGGAACTTCTGGGGATATGACAAAAGAAGAAGTTGATATGATGGCACGTTTTTTACAACATGAGCCACCAATGCCCCCAGAATGGGGCATGAAAGAGATGAAAGACTCTTGGAAAGTTCTTGTTAAACCAGAAGATCGACCTAAGAAGAAAATGAATAAGATTAACATCAAAAATATTTTTTCTGTAACTCTTCGTGATGCAGGTCAAGTGGCATTGATTGATGGTGATTCAAAAGAAATTATCACTACTTTAAATACGGGTTATGCCGTGCATATTTCGCGTATGTCAGCCTCTGGTCGTTATATTTATGTGATTGGACGCGATGCAAAAATTGATATGATTGATTTGTACATGGATCCTCCACAAATTGTTGCTGAAATTAAAGTGGGATTAGAGGCACGTTCCGTTGAAACATCTAAATACAAAGGGTATGAAGACAAATATGCTATTGCTGGTTCTTATTGGCCTCCACAATACACCATTATGGATGCTGATACTTTAGAGCCATTAAATATTGTTTCCACTCGTGGCATGACAGTTGATACTCAAGAATATCACCCTGAACCTCGTGTTGCTGCTATTATTGCTTCTCATGAGCACCCTGAATTTATTGTTAATGTCAAAGAAACAGGTAAAGTATTGTTGGTTGATTATAGCGATGTGGAAAACTTATCGGTTACTACTATTCCTGCAGCTCGTTATTTACATGATGGAGGTTGGGATAGAACTCATCGTTATTTCTTAACAGCTGCTAATAAGTCGAATAAGATTGCGGTAATTGATTCTAAAGACCGTAAATTAGTGGCATTAACTGATGTGACTGAAATTCCTCATCCTGGTCGCGGAGCAAATTTAGTTGATCCTAAATATGGTCCAGTTTGGGTTACTAGTGCTTTAGGTAATGACCATGTTACTTTCTTAGGAACTGATCCTATTAGTAAAAAATATAAGAACTATGCATGGAAAGTAGTCAGAACCCTAAAAGGCATGGGTGGTGGATCATTGTTTGTTAAGTCACACCCTAAATCTAATCACCTATGGGTTGATGCACCATTAAATCCCGATAAGAAATTTTCTCAAAGTGTTGCTGTCTTTGACATCAATAATCTTGAGAAAGGGTTTACAGTCTTACCCATTGCTAAGTGGGCTAATTTAGGTGATGAGGGTGCACAACGTGTGGTTCAACCTGAATACAATGCAAAAGGCGATGAAGTTTGGTTCTCTGTTTGGAATGCCAAAGATCAAAAATCTGCCATTGTTGTTGTTGATGATAAGACTTTGAAACTTAAAAAAGTCATAAAAGACGATAGATTAATAACTCCAACTGGTAAATTTAATGTAACAAATACTGTTAAAGACATTTATTAAATCTTAGTTTCTCACCAAAGATTATAAAGGCTATCGACATTTGTGGTAGCCTTTTTTTATGGGCGGTAAATTTTTTAACGCAGATTGGTGTTTTTTGCAACTTTTTAACACGTGCCACGAGTTATGCAAAGGTCTCTTTTATTAAATTTCTTCTAGTTCAACGAGTTCACGGAGTTTTTGAACATTTTTTAAAATAATATGATTGTCCTTCATGTCAATTAATCCCTTTTTAAATAAAGACTTAAGTGCTCGTGAAAAGGTTTCTGGCTTAATTGATAATCGAGAGGCAATATCACGTTTAGGAATGGTTAAACAAAGATCATACGCCGAATCAATATTCTCAGCGACTTGATTTAAAAAATAATCTACAATACGAAAAGAGGCATTATGCAGGGTTTGTTTATCAAGTTCTTTTAACATCCAATGCAAACGCTGCGACAGGTGACCTAGCATATTGATGCATAAATCATTCGAGCTTTTTAAGGTATCAAGGTATTTGTTGGCTTTAATGCTGACGACAATACTTTGTTTCATCGCAATAGAGGAAACAGGGTATTTTGGAGAACCAGCAAACAAGACACCCTCTGCAAATGGTTTGCCTGGTTGTATCACTTCGATGATTTTTTCATTACCATTGCGTGTTGAGCGAAAAAGTTTAATTGCACCATCGTATAAATAGTAAATGTGGGTTAGCTCGGAATCTTGTTGAAATAACAACTGATCCGCTCTTAGGTTTTGTAAGCGCGAGTGCTACATAACCCCGTTAAACTGTTGTTCACTCATTGCTTTAAATAAATGGCACTGCTTTAACTGGGCAATGATTGGTGCATTAAGTATTTTATCTAACATAAGGTTAATTTAATAAATTTCACCATTATAGGCTAACAGTATAGAGATGCATATTGGGAATATAAAAAACTTTAAATTA
>JALSIL010000547.1 GCA_026990095.1 Lysobacterales bacterium | reverse complement strand
GACAAATTAACCGTTACTACAGCATTAATTATATTACTACAAGATCACAACACCATATTAATGATGATAGCAACGGCAGTCATTGTTGGTCGAGAAATAACAATCTCAGCCTTACGAGAATGGATGGCAGATCTAGGCGAAAAAACAACGGTAAATGTAGCATTCATCGGAAAAGTAAAAACCACATTTCAAATGTTTGCTATTGGCTTTTTACTCTATTATAAGGACTTATGGGGAATGCCTGTTTATAAAATCGGGCTAACTTTGCTATACATTGCTACTGTACTAACTTTGTGGTCTATGTTCATCTATTTAAAAGCCGCTTGGCCAATGATGAAAGAGAAAATTTAGGCCTTTATTAAAGATTGAAAATAAATTATTAAATAATATAATTAATGTGAATTATTTTGTTGACAATTAATTTAGTCAACCTATAATGTGCAACCTCTTCAGCGGGAATAGCTCAGTTGGTAGAGCACAACCTTGCCAAGGTTGGGGTCGCGAGTTCGAGTCTCGTTTCCCGCTCCAAACACCGTATTCTTACCAACAAGAATACACTTTTTATATTTTTCTATCAGGAAATATAAAAACAAAATTATTGGCTGGATGGTAGAGTGGCTATACAGCGGTTTGCAAAACCGTGGACACCAGTTCGAATCTGGTTCCAGCCTCCATTTTAGCAATGCCTATACCCTGCCCGGGTGGCGAAACTGGTAGACGCAAGGGACTTAAAATCCCTCGGTGGTAACACCGTGCCGGTTCGACTCCGGCCCCGGGCACCATTTTTCACTTTGTAATACGTCATAAAGACTTAATCTTAAAAAATTATTACCTTAAAAAATCATTCACTTTTGGTAGGTGATTAGGGTTTTTATGAATTTTCTAGGTATATTAAGGATTTGGAATATTTCTATTTTGGAATCAAATAATCAATTGCCTAATCGTCGTCAAAATCTTGATAGGTTTTATAAATTGGAATTTCCCGTTTGCGGTATAACCACGCAAGAAAAACACCCACTAACAAGCCAAAAAGATGAGACTCCCATGAGATGTGCGCTTTATTGGGGATAATACCAAAAACGAGTGAGCCATAGAGAAAAACAATAACAAGGGATATACCTACCGATTGCATGTCTTTGCGAATAAAACCACTGATGAAGATAAAGGTTAAGATAGCATAAAGTATACCACTTGCTCCTATATGATTGGCATTACGTGCAAACAACCAAACCATTATTCCTGTTAGTATTATTGAATAAATAAACACCTTTTTTGCAATTTTGGGGTAATTGCCAAAAAGGGCTGTTAGGGCTAGCAACAAGGGCAAAGTATTGCTCATTAAATGCGACAGACTGCCATGTAAAAATACCGTGGTAAATACACCGTATAAACTATTTAACCGACGTGGATGAATGCCATAACTATTTAGAGCGATAAAAGGCAGTAACTTGTCAATAATAAAGATTGCCCACATGAGGGCAATAAAATAAAGCCCTATTTTAAAGGCCTTAGGCCAAAGTTGTTTGCGCACTAACGCATAATCTTCATCTAATTGCTGTATTCTCATGGATTAATTCAACCTTAATAACGTCGCCTTCCCGTATTTTCTTCTTGGATTTCACGGTGCCGTTCTTCGTTTGTTATTAAATTTTCAAAGGTGCTGATTTTGGCTTCTACTCTGGCTCTTTGGTAATAGTCCAGTTCCTGTTTGAGAATATTTTTTAATATTCTAACTGCCCGGTAGTTGTTGCGGATTTTATGTTCTTTCATTGCCAAAGCCTCGTTGGCTTCTATGCTTTTACCTAAATTTTGATTAGCAATGGCAAGAATTTCATAATAATTTGGTTTTTCAGGATAGAGTTGCACCAGTTTTCGAGCAAGTCCTCTGGCTTTTTTTCTGTCCTCAAAGCTTCTGCTGTTTGAGAGCATTTGTATATAAGGTTCAATAACAACGGGACTCTCAGGGTAGGACTTGTATAATTCTTCAAACATCTGCTTGCCTTTTTTTCGATCAAGTTCTGCGGTGATATTGGCTTGCAACAGGTTGATGACCAGTTGCGTTTGATGGCTTCTTTTTATTTTCTGAACAATTTCTAACGCTTTTTTATTTTCATGTGCATAGTGCAATGACAATGCGTAGCCATACTGTTGAGCAGGCGTGATTTCTGATGCTTTCTTTTCTGCGTATAGTTTTCGGTAATAGCTGGCATTATCAATTTCTATAGTTTTGGTTAAGACACGAAGGCGTTCTTTAACAAAATCATACAATTCAGATTCTTTAAACTCTTTTCCATCACTTGCGTGGGCTCGATTTTTAGCTTCGGTAACGCGATTAATAGACAAGGGATGTGTTCGCAAATATTCCGGTAATTGGAACCGTTCATCACTGGGTTTTTCTCGCATTAACTTTTCAAAAAAGCTTGCCATTCCCATTGGATTATAATGGGCTTTTTCCAGGTTTTTAATACCAACTCTATCCGCTTCGTATTCATTCGCTCTGGTAAAATTTATCATGGATTGTTGTTGCAATGCTTGAACCCCAACCGCTATGGCAACAGGTGCATCGCGTGAGTCGCTATAACGAGCCGCTACAGCTGCTCCTAACATGCCAAGAATCATTGGAATAGTATTCTTTTTAACGTCGGCATAAAACCGAGACATGTGCCGTTGTGTTGCGTGTGCAATTTCGTGAGCCATTACGCTAGCTAATTCACTTTCTGAATCCGTGCGTAAAAACAATCCACTGTATATGATAATTAATCCACCTGGATAGGCGGATGCGTTGACAATATTTTCGTTGACGATAAAGAAATCAAAGGGTGCTTTGGGGTTTTCTGAGTAAACCGCTAATCCAAAGCCCAATTTTTCGATATAGTCTGCCACAATTGGATCAAGCATAACTAAGTCGTATTCGTATATTTGTTGGATAATTGAGTCTCTAATCTCTTTTTCTTTAACGGGTGATAAGGCAGAATCAGAAGGCGTACCTAAATCGGGTAAGTTAATATCATTGGCTTGACTCCCTAAACTGGTTAGGTTTAAAGTAATTGCGAGTACACTTAGCGTGATTATTTTCATCATGATGAGTTTTTTTACTTAGTTTTTATCTATTCTATCTATCTGACAGGTAATTTTGTGTTAAATTGCAAAATTATTATGAAATATTCAATTTTTATTAACCCAAAAAGTCAAAACTCTTCTGCCATTATACAAGCGTTTGAGTTTGTACAAGCCATCAGAGAGGATAAATTTGAACACATCAGCGTTTTCTTTTACGGTTATGCGGTCAAATGTGCCTTTTTCAATGACAGCCAATGGAAAACGCTCAACAATTCTAGCATATCGCTGTATGCTTGTTCGACAATCGCACAAGAGTTTTTAACCAAGAATCAAAAAGTTCATAAAAATTTTACCATTGCAGGACTTGGGCAATGGTTGGAGTCCACTCTTAAAGCTGATAAAAACATTGAATTCATATGAAAGCACTGGCATTAGTTACTGACAATAATGATAAGCAAATCAAGTGGTTATTTGATCGAATTTTGGCTATGATTGCTTACGATATTGATTTGAGCATTGTTTTTATCAATGAAGGTTGCAAGCAATTAATCGAAAATAAAATATGGAAAGCCTTACCGATGTATGGAGTCGATGAGATTTATGATTTTGATGCAACTATACAGAAAAACGACTCTCTGTTGCGTAGCGAAAGCATATCCTCAACAGAATTAAGGTTGATGGTAGCCCAAGCGGATATTGTTTTATGACCATCCAAACCCTACACCTATGCAACCTAGATGAGGTTGCTAATTTAGAGCCTTATTGGTTGATGGTTTCACCACACGATCAAATTATATTCTACGCTCATTCAATTAACAAAGAACAGTACAAAAAACTTGATAGGCAACTGCCTTTAACAAAAAAGCACTTCCAAAGCAAGCTAGAAAATAAGGCATTTAGCAATATCGCAATGGGAAAATGGCTGCAACTGCTGAACACCTCAAACAAAACAATGACATGGAAATAGATAAAATTAAATTAGATAATAACGGGCATTTTCAGGATTACCGTTTATGGAATAAAATTTTGGGAGAACAATTGGCTCAACGCGATGGCATGGCTTTAACTGATGAACACTGGCAAATCATTGAATTAGTGAGAAAGATTTATCTTGAAACAGAAACCACTCCACCCATGCGGCTATTAGTAAAAGCCATTAAAGCCAATATCAATGAAGAATCAGCTAATTCTCGGCATTTGTATCGGTTATTTCCTGATGGACCTGTTCGCTTAGCAAGCAAGTATGCAGGCTTACCAAAACCTAAGCACTGCATGTGAACTAGACTAATTTTTTAATTTCCGCATACGGCAGAGCCTTACTTACCAAATAACCTTGAAAATATTTGCAACCTATTGTTTTTAATAATTCGAATTGTTCATCTGTTTCTACTCCTTCTGCAATCACATCCAAGTTGAGTTTTTGTGCCATGGTTACAATAGTCTCAATAAGAACTTCCGATGAATTTTCTTTTTTAAGATTTTGTATGAATGATTTATCAATTTTTAACATATCAATTGGCATTTTTGTTAAGTACTTGAGTGATGAATACCCTGATCCGAAGTCGTCAATGGCCAAATTAACGCCTAATTTTTTCAATTTAAGTAATTTATCCAAAGCATCATCAAAGTCATCTATGCCAATTGATTCGGTTAATTCCAAGGTAATTAAACGGGTATCAACTGCATATTTATTGGAATACTTCTCAATAACCTCAACTAATTTGGTGTGACGGAACTGAAATAAACTTACATTAATTGAAATAGGTAGGATAGGCTCATCTTTTTTTAGTCGTCGACTAATGCAACTAAATACACTGTCAAAAATCCATTCATTTAGTTCAATAATTATTCCAGACTCTTCGGCAATGCCAATAAAAGAATCGGGTAAAACCAATCCGTCCTCTGGGTGGTTCCAACGTATAAGCGCTTCTAATCGACACACCTCTTTATTACAGTTAAATATGGGTTGGTAATACATTTCAAATTCATTTTTTATAAAAGCTTGCTTTAAAAGTGCTTCCGTCCGTAATAATAGGTTTGCACGCGTTTGCATGGATTCTTCAAAGAAAGTGAGCTCCCCTGCTCCTCTTGATTTTGAAGCATACATGGCAATATCGGCTTGTTGAATAATCTCATCAGGGTCATTTGCAGCCGTTGGAAACAAACTGATGCCAATACTAAATGAAGTATGAAAACTATAACCGTCTATAATAAAAGCCTCCTTCATTCCTTTTATGATTTTATTGGCTACACTTTTGGCATTGTTCTTAAACCTGGGTAAATCAACGGCTTTATTTTGCAACAAAATGACAAACTCATCTCCACCAAAACGAGAACAAACATCGCCTTTTCTTATAATTTTAGTCAATCTTATGGCAATTTTCTTTAATAATTCATCGCCAAAATAGTGTCCCATGGAATCATTAAGCACTTTAAATCTATCTAGATCCAAATACAATATCGCACCATAGAGATTCTTTTTTTGTGCCTCCTGTATTGCTTCTTGCACAGACAACATAAAACTTTGCCGATTGGGCAAATTTGTCATGCTATCAAAATAGGCTAATTGCTTTATCTTTTGTTCTTTTTCTTCATCTTTGGTGACGTCAATTTTAATTCCTAAGAGTTCTATCGAGTTTTTTTTCTTATTGTAACGAGGGCTGACAAAATCCTTCAACCAAATAAGCTCCCCGTTTTTTCGGTGTGCTCTGTATTTAAATTCAAATTTCTGTAAAGAACGAGCACCATCTAAATAAGTTTTATCGGCAGCATCTAGGTCTCTTGCATCAATCACTTTAGTTCTAACGGTATTTAGATCCATTAATTCTTCGAGCTTGAATCCCATGATTTTTTCAGCTTCCTCACTAACAAAATCGAGTTTTGTGTCACCCAGTGTGTGTTTCCAAAATATTACGGGTAAAACTTCAACCATTTGTTTGTATTTTTCCTCACTTATCTGTAGATTTTTATTGAGTGCTTCAATCTTTTTTGTTCGCTGTTCAACCCGTTTATTAATGAGAATTGAGTTTCCTGTAATAACCAACAAACCCGATTCCAGAAAAGAGATGAATAAAAAACCAATAGACAGTAACCACCAAATTAACCAGGTAGAGTGTTTAGTATAAAAACTTGATTTAGCCGATACTTCAAATATCCACTTGTGATTAAAAAAAGAAAAAGCTGATTTAGCACGAGAAAACTGTTTATTTATAGGTTGACTGGGCGACCCAAATATTTTAACCAACTCTTTATTGTGTTTTGAGAATATTATAAAACTAACGTCTTCAAGCTCAAACTCTTTTATAATGGTCTGAGCGTGTTCTTTAAGATACTGATCTAAAAACTTAACCGCTTCACGGTCATTAAGATTATGCAATCCTTTTATTTCTTGAGAAAAATTCTTTAATATGTTGTTCGTAAAAACATCTCTGGCAGCTTCTAATTTATCTTGTATCCGTTCTTCTTCTATTTTTTCAACATTAATTGCCACAACAATTAATAGAATAAAAGAAATAATAACAGGAATAAAAGTCAAGTATAGCCTGTTCCACCAGATTGTCCGTGGCTTTTTAAAAAGCACAAACATAAGTGGTAAAATAATATAGATACCAACATTGTCACCAAACCACCACGCACTGTAATTAACTAAGAATAAATCGGTGTTAAGTAAATCACTTTGGGTTAATACGTAAGTTGAGAGAAATGCCGTGAAAGTAACAGGAATAATGGCTGAAAATAAAAACAAACGAATGATTGATTTTAAAGTGAGTAATGTATTGTCTTTACCAACATATTTATTAACCAAATACGCACCTAATACACTGCGAATGACAACAGATAGAAGCAAAGCACTATAGGAAAAGATGAGCGTATAATCGCTGGATAGAGCATCCAAGTTATAAAATTGGTAATTTATCAAAATCTCACCAATTACAATGGCAGGAATGTAACGGTAACCGAATAATATAATTACACCCACTCCTATACCTGCAGATGGCCAAACTGGTGCAGCATAAGTGGGAGGAAGAAGCAGAGGTTTTACCAATAAACCAAAGCCATAATAAACCAGTGTAATTATCGCACTTGTAATTATAAACTTGATTGTTGAATTATTTGTCAAGATCTACTGTGTTCCATTTATTAATTTTAGGAATAATTTCTTTTTCTTGGTTTCGAGTCTTAATGATTATTGAGTCAATATTTTTATCACCCACGCCTATAATTAGGTCTTTAGAAACCTGAGATAAATAACTTTTTGTTATCGAACTGATGTATTTTTTCTTTTCACCCTTAAAAATCAATTGCACCTCAACGCCAACTACGGGTTGACGACCATGTAGCTTTAGACCCACCCATTTTCCATGTTCAGACTCATTAATAAACAACTTAGGTGAACGAGCCACTTGAGTAACAACAATATCTAAATCGCCATCATTATCCACATCCGCATAACTGGCAGCACGCCCAACTAAATTCATTTGAGTTAAATCGCCAGCATCTTCTATGGGAACATAAGTACGCTCACAATCCTCACCACAATTCCAAAATAGTTGGCTTTTTTGAGCATAATGTTGTGCAGCTTGCACTTTATTTATATCATTTTCAACGTGTCCATTAGTTTGGAATAAGTCCAGTCGTCCATCTAAATCATAATCAAAAAAGAATAAACCAAAACTGAGTGCTTGACGGGATTTCGGCCCTACGCCCGTTATAACTGATTCATCAGTAAAAAAGCCTAAACTTGAACGATTAACGTAAAAAGAAGTCATTTCATTGGCAAAATTACCAATGGTTACCGCAATATCTTTATTGTTCTTATAATAAGCCGCATCCAATCCCATTGCACCTGTCGCCTTGCCGCTGGCATTGTAGGCAAGCCCTATTTGAGCTCCTTGCTCTTTAAATGTTTTGTCTTTTTGATTAATGAAAACAAAATTCCTAGTGGTGTCATTGGCAACAATAACATCTTCAAAACCATCTTTATTAATATCCAAAAAGGTCAGTGCTAATGATTTTCCTTCAAACTCTCCGGTTGCAGGATTTTTAACCACAATTCCAGCTTCTTTGGTGACATCCAGAAAATTTCCATCACCTTGATTTTCAAATAAGCAGTTGTGAGTTCCTGGAAAATTACTGGGTGGACCATAAGCTCGCCCAATTCCATCAATTTTATAATCTGCTGCCAAATCTAACTCTTTTGACCACTGAACATAGTTAAGAACCATTAAATCTAGGTCTCCATCATTGTCGTAATCAAAAAATCCACTGGAAGTACTCCAACCGTCTTGTGTGCAATCCAAAACGGCTTGACTTGCAACAAATTGCTTTCCCTTTTGGTTGATATACAAATGATTCTGACCAACAGCCGCAATAAAAATGTCGTCGTATCCGTCATTATTAACATCACCAATAGCAATCCCTGTTCCATAGTAGGTTTTATTCAAGCCCATTTTTTCACTGACTTCCGTAAAATAGCCTTTGCCATCATTTTCATAAATATGTTGCGTTGGTGCTGGTGTTATGGTGTGGTTCCATTGCCAGTTGGTACCGTTGGTAAAGACAATGTCTTGATCACCATCGTTATCAAAATCGATAAAAGCGACTCCTTGCCCCATGGTTTCAGGCAACATTCGCTCTCCTGTTGCACCGTTTTCTGGAACAAACCCAATGCCACGTTGTTTGGCTTGTTCGACAAAAAGAGTTTTTGGCGGGTTGATGCGATGAGTTAGTTGTTCAGGTGCTTGATAAGCTTCTTCTACAATGCTTTGTTGTTTCTTTTCCCCAGTAAAATAATAAACCAAACCGACAGTTATGACTATCATGACTGCAATTATTATCAATGAGCGCTTAAAAAAATCTGCAATCACAGCATCATTGGCTATCGGATGCTTTTGTGAATTTTTATTCGTCATGTTTATTCTTCTCTGATATTATTTTCTTTTATAAAGTTTTTTACTGGCATGGTGTTATCCAATCTATCCAATTCATAGATTGCAATCATTTCTGCCGCGTGATCTGCTGCTTTATTTTGTGCTCTGGCTTTAGCAATAACCCTATCATGGGCATTATCATCCACTTTATGTTTATCGTGTAAGGCTTTATACTTTTGTGCTTTTTGCACTTCTCCTAAAGCGGCATAAAGCTGGAATAAGCCAAAGTGGGTATCTGCCCATTCAGGAT
>JALSIL010000546.1 GCA_026990095.1 Lysobacterales bacterium | reverse complement strand
AGTTAGACTTAACCCTTTTTTTATGTAACTCTGATTGGCTTGTTTTGTGAACACATAATTAAATCACTGCCTGCCTCGTACCAATCGCACATAAAAATTATTGTTACGATAACTTAAATACTCACTACCATTTTTGAAATTCAATGCCCACGCATATTCAGTAAAAGTTAAGACTGGGGAAGAACTCAAAAAATAATCAGGAGGATTATTTGGGAAAATATTTCTATTTATTGTTGGGTTATATCTGTCATAAGCAGCCAGTGAACGTAACTCTTTAATATTGGGTAATCGCCAATCTGCCCCACCAAATGAACTGTTATCTGCCAAATCTAACGCTGCCTGCCAATCATATGTTGTTGCTGTTCCTGTCATGCAATCTGAACCGCTTAAACCTTCTACGCACCTTTTCCACATAAGATTAGTTTTTTTGTCAGTTATCGTACCATCACCATTGACCGTGTATCTACTGTCCTCCCAATCATGCTTAATATTTGGGTTGATTATTTGTTGGGATAAAGCTATATTAACCAAGTTCATAATTAGTTATGAATATGGCTCAAGTGTAAGTTTTTCTTTTTTTGAAATTCTAAGTTTGTTTAGGCTGTCATCATTTAAATTTAGCACTTGTCCTGTCCTTATAGTTTAATAAGCTAACGCCTAGCATCAGCGGCAGTTAAAAGCAGAGTGTAGCGAAGCGAAACGCCGCTTTTAACTGTCCGCTGGATGCTTTTGTTAGCCATTTTATTCGGATACCCACTTAAGTTCAGAAAACAACTGAGCCATCCATTCCTTGGTTGTTTCTTTGCAATTAACTGATTTAGATGTTGCTATCAAGCTCTGTATGAAGTCTTGTTTTGTGCAACTGGGTAGTCTAAATAAAGAGTTTTTGATGTGTGAATTAACATCTTGTATTAGTACAAATAAGCCTTTTTCCTCAAACTCTTTTGCTTTTTTAAGTATTACTTCTTCATTAAATTCTGCTTGTGTACCATAGATAAAAGCAGCTTTCTTTCCTTCGTTTCGTAGAACCTTATTAAAAGCATGTTCTACATCGTACTCATTGAAGTTTTTATCCTTCACCTCTATCGAACAGTAAAACCTTCCATTGCTATAAATATCAATATCACCCACCTCTTTTGAGGATGCACCACTTTGGTTTACTTTATGTGTTTTGACGGTATAACTACCATCCATATATTGATGAAGTAGAAACTCAAGAGAACCGACAATAATTGCTGATGTTTCACCTTCAAAGGACTTACTGGTAAACAATAGAGAAAACTCATAAATTTCCATGAGTTCGGGACTATAACTAGCAACACTTTTAAAAGTTTTGTTTGCTTCTTTGATCTGTTCTTGCAAAATGGCAAAGACACAAGCCAAATATTCTTTTGCATCCTCTGAAGTTTTTATAGCTGAGAATATCTTGATAAGTAGCAACAGTGTTTCTTTATCTTTTCCCTTTCTTACTGCATTATCTTTGCTGAGATGAGTAAACCTTGCTGGCTTATTGAGAAATGGTTCATTTGAACCGCCAAGAATATTTTTAAGGAAATCACGCTCAAAAGGAACGAGTACTTTATGACATAAGCTTCTAGCATCAAAAGCACCCGGCATAGGCGCACCAGCTTGTAATGCGATTGGGTTTGCATCATTTTTTGATGCTTTTGCCAAGATACCATTAACTAAAATATATTTGTATGTTTTGTGTGTTCCACACAGAACATTCTTGATTCCCTTGGTTATATCATCATTTTTAGAGCAAGTGCTCCGATGGGCTTTTAATATTATTTCTTCTGCTCTTTTATGATCTATATTTATGGGCATATTATCCAACCAGTCTCAATTGTACTGGCTGATCGACAAAAGTTTCTATCTTTTCGTTATTTAAACTATCTACTAACATTGAAGCTACGGCATAGCCAAGGTTGCAAGGCACGGCATTACCGATTTGTTTAAATATTGAAGATTGTGAACCCATGAATTGATAATCAACTGGAAAAGATTGTATTACTATTGCTTCCTGAACCGTGAGCCTTCTTAGCCTTTTAGGTGCCACCTGATAAGGCAAGGGATCGCCACCATCCATGATGCTTTTATGATAACTTTCAATCCAGTTCTCTTTTCCATTATATAACGCTTCCTCATCAATAATAGGGGTTTTATTACCTCCCATTGTTGCTGGTAAGGTTGCACAAAAACCATCAATTTTCACAGGTCTACCTAAACCATTAAACAGCATTCCTGCATATGGTGATTTTCTCATTATCGGATTTGCTGTAATTGTTATTTTTGCTTTTGCTGTATTTTTATTGTTACCTGTACCAGCTTTATCTAAGACACTTAACGCTTCTCTAACTGTTTGTGATTCAGCCTTATAAGGTTCTATCATTTTCATCAAATCGGGGACTATTGTTGAGTTGCCTTTAAATCCAATAAAAAATACACGCTCCCTAGCTTGTGGAACATTAAATTCCGATGAGTTTAAGATTATGAAATTTACGATATAGCCTGCATCTCGAAATATCTCTAGTAATTCATTTCTAAGAGGCTCCCATTTTTTTAATTTTCCTAAAGCCTTTACATTTTCCATTACAAATGCTTTTGGATTAATTTCTTTTACTATTTCTGCAAATGTCCAAATATGTTTACTTCTTGGATCATGAGGATCCATTTTTCCAGCAACAGAAAACCCTTGGCATGGCGGACCACCAAAGACTAAATCAATATTTTGTGCTACTTGATATAAGTTTGGTTTTAAACTATCAATATCTCCGCAGTGAATATGGTTTCCGATATTGGCTTTATAAGTTGCACAGGCATCCTTATCAAAGTCATTTGCCCATATAATATCGACACCTGCCTTTTGAAAACCTACATCAAGACCTCCAGCACCAGAAAATAATGATATTGCTTTCATGATTTCTCCGTTCTTCTATTCTGAATACGATATTTTATCATATGGTAGTAACTTTGTTTGATGGCTAACAACTTATTATATGTGCATTAGTGTCATATATCATTGTATATTCGTGTTTATTTATATCATTTTTCATGGTTTTTATCTTATCACAGCCATTTTCTAATTAAAAGAAGAAATATTTCGCTTTAATTTACGAAATTATCGTGTTATATGTGCATAAACCATTCAAGGACATCCTTATCTAGCCAAATTTACTCGTTGCAAAGCTCTGTATGGGAATGCTTTTATTGGTCGATACCTGAGTTTCCGATACACTCCCACGCAGAGCGTAGGAGCGAGTTTAGATACCGAATCCACACCAAGTACGGGTACCCACAAGAGATACGCCCTACGGAAGTTTACCTTATCTTCTAAAAAGCAATCTTATGATCGCTTATTAGTTTTGTTGTCATTTGCTTTAACGGTGGGGCAAACATTGTGAGTTTAATGCCTTTGACGGCGGCTTTGTATTCTTCAAGTGTTGGGGTTCTGCCCAATACGGCTGAAAGAAAGACCACGGGCGTGGATGCCAATAATGACTCTCCTGTCTTGGTTTCGGTATCCGCCACTACGCGTCCTTTAAACAATCGTGTTGAGGTTGCCATGACGGTATCGCCTTTTTCTGCCTTTTCTTGGTTGCCCATGCAAAGGTTGCAGCCTGGTCGCTCTAGGTATAATATGTTTTCATATTTTGTTCGTGCTTGGCTTTTGGGGGCGTTGTCATCAAACTCAAAACCACAATATTTTTGTAATACTTGCCAGTCGCCTTCTTCTTTAAGTTCTTCAATAATATTGTAAGTTGGGGCTGTAACCACCAATGGTGCTTTAAATTCGACTTTGCCCTGTTGTTGTTCAAGATTTTTTAGCATTTTTGCGACAATTTTAATATCGCCTTTGTGCACCATACAGGAGCCAACAAAACCCAAATCAACTTTCTTTGCGCCTTTGTAATAAGAAAGTTCTCTGATGGTATCGTGCGTATAGCGTTTTGACACGTCTTCATTGTGCACATCTGGGTCTGCTATCATTGGTTCATCAATGGAGTCTAAATCGACCACAAATTCTGCCGCATACTTGGCATTATCATCAGGAGTCAGCGGTGGTTTTTTGCCTGATTTAATTTCTTGTATGCGTTTATTTGCCAAGTCAATCAGTCCTTGTAAGACCTGTTTTTGGTTGTCCATGCCTTTGTCAATCATTATTTTAATGCGACTTTTAGAAATCTCTAATGACTCAATTAGCGTTTGGTCTTGAGAAATACAAATGGAGGCTTTTGCTTTCATTTCTGCCGTCCAGTCGGTGAATGTAAAGGCTTGGTCGGCTTGTAATGTGCCGATATGCACTTCTATAATTCTGCCCTGAAAGACATTTTCGCCTTTAAAGTGTTTGAGCATTTGGTATTGAGTGGCGTGCACCACGTCACGAAAGTCCATGTGGTCTTGCATTGTGCCTTTGAAAGTCACTTTAACCGACTCGGGTATGGGCATGCTTGCCTCACCTGTTGCTAAAGCCAATGCCACCGTGCCAGAATCCGCGCCAAATGCCACGCCTTTTGACATTCTGGTGTGCGAATCACCACCGATGATAACCGCCCAATCGTCAACGGTAATATCGTTAAGCACCTTGTGAATGACGTCGGTCATTGGCTTGTATTCACCTTTTGGATCGCGTCCAGTAATAAGACCAAAGTCATTCATAAATTTCATTAATCGTGGGATATTTGCCTTAGACTTATCATCCCAAACCGAAGCGGTATGACAGCCTGATTGATAGCCTGCATCAACAATCGGTGAAATGGTGGTCGCTGCCATCATTTCAAGTTCTTGAGAGGTCATTAGCCCTGTGGTGTCTTGTGAGCCAACAATATTGACTTCTACACGCACATAAGAGCCAGCGTGTAATATTGCACCAGGTGTTGCACCCACAACATTTTTATTGAATATTTTTTCAACTGCGGTTAATCCTTGACCTTCATGAGTCACCTCTTTTGAAGATGCGTACACAGGAATGACTTCTGTGCCCAAGACTTTTGCGGCAAAGGCTTGCAGTTTTTTGCCAAAGACGATGGCATAGGAGCCACCCGCTTTTATAAATTCCAATTTTTGGGGAGTCAGAGCTGTGGAAATGTCTTTAACTTCTTTTCCGTCTTTATACAGTTTTTTCTCTTTAGTGTTAACCGTAAGTACCGTTCCAGTATCGACAGAATAAACTTCTTCAAGCACTGGATTTCCTTCTTCATCAACAACCACATTGCCTTGGTCGTCATATTTTTTTGCCCAATTTTTAAGGTCAATACCAATGCCACCAGTGACGCCAACGGTGGTTAAGAAAATGGGCGAAATACCGTTGGTGCCTGCAATAACTGGGGCAATATTAATAAATGGCACATAGGGACTGGCTTTTTTACCTGTCCATAATGCAACATTATTCACCCCTGACATGCGTGAGGAACCCACGCCCATTGTGCCTTTATCGGCAACTAGCATCACGCGTTTATCGGGATGTTGCTTTTGTAATGCGATAAGGTTTTGTTGCTGTTCTTTGTTATGCTCAAATAGGCATTGCCCATGCAACTCTCGATCCGAGCGTGAGTGTGCATCACCGCCGGGAGAAAGTAAATCAGTAGATATGTCACCAACACCAACAACAAAAGTGACGATTTTTATCTCTTCTTCAACATCGGGTAATTTAGTGAAAAACTCTGCCTTGGCATAACTTTCGATAATGTCTTTGGCAATTTCGTTACCATTATTATAAGCATCTTCAAGACGTTTGGTATCGGCATCGTACAAAAACACTTGGGTTTTAAGCACTGTTGCTGCCTGTTGAGCTATAACTGCATCATTGCCTAATGCCAAATCAAGTAAAACCTCAATCGAAGGCCCGCCTTTCATGTGGGCTAATTGTTCAAATGCAAAAGCAGGTGTAATTTCTTCTACAATTGATTGCCCTAAAATGATTTCTTTTAAAAATTGAGCCTTAACACTCGCGGCACTGGTTGTTCCAGGTAATACATTATAAATAAAGAAGTTTAAAGATTCCTCTCGGTGTTTATTATCGACATCTTTTATCTGTGCAATAATTTCACTTAACAATTCATCATTATCAATTGGCTTTGGGTGCAGCCCTGTCAATTTTCTGTTTTCAATTTCTATCAGGTATTTACTGTATTTACTCATGTTATTTATCCGCTTTAAAATTTGGGTGACTTCTGCATTTTGCATCAAACGCAAAAAAACCAATTATATCAATTTTTAGGCTGATTTCATATTGGACAAACTCTCTATTGGAATTTTAGTTAAAAAAGAGGATAATAGAGGTACTGGGTAACTCAGCCAACCATCCTACACATATATTAAAGGAGTTTTATACATGAGCAATTCATTCAAAACCGCCACTACATTGTCTTGTAATGGCAAAGACTATCAAATTCATAACTTGCAGGAATTAAGCAAAACAGAAAATGTTGCTCGCTTACCTTACAGTTTAAAAATACTATTAGAAAATTTGCTGCGACATGAAGACGGCATTGATATTACCGTTGAAGACATTAAGGCATTGTGTAACTGGGATGCCAAAGCCACACCATCGACAGAAATCGCTTTTACACCGTCAAGAGTTGTTTTGCAGGACTTCACAGGGGTTCCTGCAGTGGTAGATTTAGCCGCTATGCGTGATGCCATGAAAAACTTAGGTGGCGATGTACAAAAGATTAATCCATTGTCTCCTGCCGAATTAGTCATTGACCATTCCGTGCAAGTCGATAAATTTGGCAACATCCGTGCTGAATCTGAAAACGAAAGAATTGAATACGAAAGAAATATGGAGCGTTATGGATTCTTGAAATGGGGTCAAACTGCTTTTGATAATTTCAAAGTTGTTCCTCCTGGCAACGGAATAGTTCACCAAGTTAATTTAGAAAAATTAGCACTGGTTACCTTTGGCGTAGAAAAAAATGGCGTATTGCAAGCTTATCCCGATACCGTCGTTGGCACGGACTCTCACACGACCATGATTAATGGCATTGGCGTACTGGGATGGGGTGTTGGTGGCATTGAAGCCGAAGCGGCGATGCTTGGGCAAGCCATTTCCATGTTAATTCCACAAGTGGTGGGATTTAAACTAACGGGTAAATTACCCGAAGGCACCACTGCCACCGATTTGGTCTTAACCGTTGTGCAAATGTTGAGAAAACACGGTTGTGTGGGCAAGTTTGTTGAATTTTACGGTGATGGTTTACAACATTTGCCTTTGGCTGATAGGGCAACAATTGCCAATATGGCTCCTGAGTACGGTGCAACCTGTGGTATTTTTCCCGTTGACAAAGAAGCGATTAATTATTTGCAACTCTCTGGTCGTGACGATGAACAATTGGCATTGGTTGAGGCTTATGCCAAAGCCCAAGGCATGTGGCATACTGCCGAGACACCTGATGCGGATTATTCTTCCACTTTAGAATTAGACATCGGTACTGTTGTGCCCAGTATTTCTGGTCCCAAACGTCCACAAGACCGAATTATATTGTCAGAAGCCAAAGCCAAGTACCAAGATTTATTTGCCGATATGGAAAAAGGCAGAGAGAAAAAAACTGTTGCGGTCAAAGGCGAACACGAAAACTTTGACTTTAAAGATGGCAATATTGTCGTCGCCGCAATTACGTCTTGTACCAACACATCCAATCCAGCGGTCATGATTGGTGCGGGTTTATTGGCCAAAAATGCGGCTGACAAAGGTTTACAAGTCAAACCTTGGGTAAAAACCTCATTAGCACCTGGCTCACGTGTGGTGACTTCCTATTTAAAAAGTGCTGGCGTGCTTGATGATTTAGAAAAGTTAAATTTCTATGTCGTGGGTTATGGCTGTACCACCTGTATTGGTAATTCAGGTCCTCTTGAGCCTGCTATTTCTAAAGCCATTAATGACAATGATTTGGTCGCCACTTCAGTATTATCTGGAAACAGAAACTTTGAAGGCAGAATTCATGCGGATATTAAGATGAACTTCCTCGCCTCTCCTCCCTTAGTTGTGGCTTATGCGATTGCAGGAACGATTGATTTTGACTTAAACAAAGATTCATTGGGCAATGACCACGATGGCAATCCAGTTTATTTGAAAGATATATGGCCCAGTGCCCATGAAGTACAAGAGGCCATTACAGCCAATATCAACCCAGCAATATTTGCCAAAGGGTACGAAAACGTCTTTGAAGGCGACGAAAAATGGCAAGCTGTTGAAACGGTGAAATCAGAAATTTTTAATTGGCAAGAAGACTCAACTTACATAAAAAATCCACCGTACTTCGATGGCATGACCTTAGATGTGGGCACGATTGATGACATTCATGGAGCAAGGTGTTTGGCACGTCTTGGTGATTCTGTCACTACTGACCACATTTCACCTGCTGGAGCCATTGCTGAGGATTCGCCAGCTGGCAAATACTTAAAAGAAAAAGGCGTAGCCAAAGCCCAATTTAATTCCTACGGTTCACGACGTGGTAACCACGAAGTGATGATGCGAGGCACCTTTGCCAATATTAGATTGCGCAACCAATTGGCTCCAGGCACCGAAGGCGGTTGGACCAGACACCAGCCAACCGATGCAGAAATGTCCATCTTTGAAGCTTCAGAGATTTACGCCAAAGAAGGCACACCATTGGTGGTGATAGCTGGTTCGCAATACGGTACAGGTTCATCTCGTGATTGGGCAGCCAAAGGCACCTTGTTATTGGGCGTTAAAGCAGTGATTGTCGAAAGTTACGAACGCATCCATCGCTCCAATTTAGTCGGTATGGGCGTTTTACCATTGCAATTTAAAGAAGGTCAAACTGCCGATTCATTAGGCTTAAGCGGTCATGAAACCTATGAAATCACAGGTTTAGATAACGGCAATTCCAAAACAGCCCACGTGGTTGCCAAGACCAATGATGGCAAGAAAACTGAATTTGATGTGTTAGTAAGAATTGACACGCCAAAAGAAGTGGAATACATGCGTCATGGCGGCATATTGCACTATGTTTTGAGGCAATTGGCTTAATTATCTGTTAATTCATTTAAAACCCTGTTATTGCAACAGGGTTTTTTAAAACATCTCTGATCAAATAAACGTAGATTAAAGTCGCCAATTCAATCAAATACTCCAGCCCCATCGCTTACAACTTCTAAAAGATATTTGATTTCCTAGCCCGAATATTTCATAGGAGAATGGAGTTTAAAGGGAAAATAGCGAAATAGGTTGCATAAATATCACTATATACCTAGTTATTCATAGGTTTTAGTGATATTTGTGCAAGATATGA
>JALSIL010000545.1 GCA_026990095.1 Lysobacterales bacterium | reverse complement strand
TAATAATTTTCACCATTATAGGCTAACAGTATAGAGATGCATATTGGGAATATAAAAAACTTTAAATTAACTAAAGTATTTTGGGTTTAATGTAAAGAGGAGTTTTTTGTAACTTTTTAATATGTTCCACGATTGCAAAGGTATCATTTGTGCTATCATTTAATTTCACTAAAACGTTCTTAAGGAAGAAATATGAAAAAAATAAGTTTAATTTTACTCACTTTATTAACTTCAAATGTTTTGTTGGCGGATAACTGGCAGGTCGGTGCTGGCATTTATTATGCAGATGTTTCAGGCATAAATGTTTATAAAGCATCAAATAATATTAACACTCAAGGCACTAAAAATCTTACTGTTCCTTACTTATTTGTGAGCAAAGATATCAACGATAAATTTTCGATAAATTACCGTTATAGTTACTACAATAGTCTTAAAGGAACTGGCACAGCAAATTCAAGCAGTATTTTTGGTGGAGATGGTAATTCTTTACAAGTTATTACAGATTATTCAATAGATGAAAAAATCCATGAAAACTCATTAGGTTTAGATTATACCTTGCTAGCTGATGAAAGTTGGAAGCTTATAGCAGGCCCTGTTGTTTCTTTTTCTAGTTCTTCCGCTAAATTTACATTAATAGACAATCCTAGTCAAATTAGTAAGTTGACGGAAACAGAGGTTAGTATTGGAGCAGAAATAGTGGCAACTCTCAAGGTATCAGAAAAAGCATTTTTGAATTTAAATTATCGTTATTCTTCTATGGGTGATAAAAATATTAACTTGATAGGGTTGGGTTTTACTATTAATTTATAATGGGCTAGGGAGCCTGTCCCAGAACAGAATATCTAGAAGTTAAATAGTGTGCATAATGGGAATAAAAAAACCTGCAATTAGCTAAATTAATTGCAGGTTTTTTATTTGTTACTCTTAAAAGAAGACTATTTTATTTTGTATTCTTTATAAAGTACGTGCTTACGAACAACTGGATCGTATTTCATGAATGAAAGTTTATCTGGAGTTGTTTTTTTATTTTTTGTGGTTGTGTAATAATGACCTGTTTTTTGACCATCTTTTTTACCACCAACGTGTGTAGCCGTTGAAACTAATTTAATTTTTTCACGCATGATTTACACCTTTAACCCTTTCTTACGCAAATCAGCAAGTACTGCATCAATGCCTTTTTTATCGATAATACGCATGCCTTTTGTAGAAGTGCGTAATTTAACCCAACGGTTTTCGCTTTCTACCCAAAATTTGTGTGTGTGCAAATTGGGTAAGAAACGACGTCTGGTTTTTCTTAATGAATGAGGAACGTTGTTACCAGTTACTGGTCTTTTTCCTGTTACTTGACAGACTCTAGCCATGATTATGCTCCTTTTTTGGTTGCTAATTTTTCTTTAATTCTTGCAGCACGTCCTTCTAGACCACGTAAGTAGTATAGTTTCGCACGTCTGACATCACCACGTCGTTTAACTTCGATGTTGTCAATCATAGGGCTGTAAGTTTGGAATACACGCTCAACGCCTTCACCGTAAGATATTTTACGTACGGTAAATGCAGAGTTTAAGCCGCGGTTTTTCTTAGCAATTACAACGCCTTCAAAGTTTTGAACACGTTCACGTTTACCTTCTTTTACTTTAACACCAACTATTACGGTGTCACCTGGATTGAACGCAGGGATTTCTTTGCCCATTTGTTCTGCTTCAAGTTGTTTAATTATATCACTCATTGCGATTCTCATTTATCAATCATGCTTTTTGCATGGTTTACAATCCAGAACGTTCATTCTACAAACCAACCAAGTTAATGGCGGCGATTAATCAGAGGTTCTGCCGTTTTGGATATTTCTATCCATATTCTTTTGTGTCATTACCGCATTCGCTGTTATGACAACTATAGTTTTTTATTCAAAAGATCTGGTCTTTTTTCCTTGGTGATTTCCAATGCTTTTTGTTCTCTCCATTTGGCAATTTTTGCATGGTTGCCAGAGAGTAAAACTTCTGGAACACCTTCGGTTTTCAATAAAGTCGATCTTGTGTATTGTGGAGGACCTAAAGTATTGTTCATGAATGAATCGGTTTTTGCCGAATCTTCATCTCCTAATACATCAGGAATCTGCCTAGCAACGGCATCTATGATGACAGCTGCTGCCAGTTCTCCACCGCTGATTACAAAATCTCCCAAGGATATTTCATGATCAACGTATGCATCTATAAATCTTTGGTCGATGCCTTCGTAACGACCACACAGCAAGACAATATGATGCTTTTGTGCTAATTGATTAACTGTGCCTTGATTAAGTTTTTTTCCGCCTGGGCTTAAAAAACTTAATGTTAACTCTTTATCCTGTTGTTTTAAATGTTCAACAGTTGCTGCTAATGGGTCATGCATCATGACCATTCCAGCACCGCCTCCAAATGGGCGGTCATCAACACGCTTATGTTTGTCGGTACTAAAGTCTCTTGGATTAACTGTTTTCAGCTCAATTAAGCCTTTTTCGAGTGCTTTACCAATGACTCCATAAGTCAGTGCATCTTCGACCATTTGTGGAAATAAGGTAATAACGGTAAATTTCACTAGTCATCCTCATGCCATTCCACTGTCATGGTCTTGTTATCTAAATCTACTGCTATTACTGTTTTATTGTTGTCATTTTCAGTAATGTACGGTATCAACCTTTCGCGTTCACCTTTAATGATAAGGACATCATTGGCTCCTGTTTCGAGTAGGTTGGTAATTGTACCTAAAGCAATGCCCTTAGTATTTGTTACTTTCAACCCTATTAAGTCTCTCCAATAATACTGGTTAGACGGAAGTTGTTCGAGTTGATCTTCGCGTATTTCTACGCTTTGACCAATTAGTGTCATGGCGGTATCTTTGTCATCAATTCCTTTGAGCTTAGCAACTATTAATTTGCCATTTCTTTTTGATTCAACTGAATCAAATACTTTGCCATCAACAATCCAACTTTTATAAGTGGTGATGTTTTCTCTGGGATTGCAATACGAAAAAATCTTTAGCCATCCTTTTACACCAAAACAGCCAGATACTTTTCCAACTAATATCCGACTGTCTTTAATCATTTTTAAAGAACGCCTAAATTAAGCCGCAGCTTCTGCTTTTTTTGCTTCTTTAATTAAAGTTTTAACACGATCTGAAAGCTGAGCACCTTTATCTACCCACGCTTGAATTTTTTCAAGATCAAGTCTTAGTCTTTCTTCTTGTCCACGTGCTACAGGATTAAAGAATCCCATTTTTTCTAAGTTACGTCCGTCACGTTTTGCGCGGCAATCTGCTGCTACGACGTGATAGAATGGAGCTCTTTTAGCGCCATGACGTGATAATCTAATTGTTACCATGATTTCCTCAATAAATTTATATGTATCAGACACAATAAAGTATTGGTCTGTCCCAACGAGCCGGCGATTTTAACGTATACCCCTAAAAATTAACAACTATTTCCTAACTTTTTACCTAAATTTTAAAAATAAATTTAAAATAGACTTATTTTTCGAATATTTTATCGATTGTGGCCTGTGCTAAGCTGTGGTAACCAGGTCTGGCAATCTGGTAAACTCGTTGAGCCCAAGCTCGATTCTTGTCATTCTTTGCAAGCTCTGAATAAAGAGGGACAATCAGTTTTCTGCGACCAATTTCGATTAAATAATGACGCATATTTTCAAAAGCTTGTTGGTAATTGTTGCGAATACTTAGCAAATACCAAACATGTGCTATTTCGGTATTTTTAATGTGGGTTAAATCATAGGTTTTGTCGAGTTCAACCATTTTGTCGTAATTGATCTCTTTTGGCATATTATTTAAAAAATACAACCACTCTTGTGTGCTCCAGTTTTTAGTGGGCAGTTCATTTGTTTTGATGTCTTTATTAAGCCATTGTTTTGTTAAGTTATCAATAGCTGTAAATACCTGTGTATGAGGGATTACCGCCGTTTTTGGAATGCCAGAAGAATAAATCCACTGCTTGACTTGTTTTAAGCTGACTGTTTTTGGGTGTTTCTTGAGTAAATTATCATTAAGATAGTTGACAAAATTTTCTGTTGTTATGCTTTGAAAGGCAAAATGGCGAAAATAACTTTTGATAAATTCATCAAAAACTTCTCGACCAAAGGCGTTTTCTAACCAATCTAAAAACATGCGTCCTTTAGTGTAAGGTATTTCGGTAAAGGCATCATCTGGATCTTGCCCGCGTAAATCGAGTGCGAGGTGTTGGTCTTTTGCTGTAAGTTCTGGAAGTTCAGCTATTAAATCTTGGTACGACAATACCGCTTCCATGTCCTTGGTTTCTTTGCCTTTGACCACTTCGGTTATGCGTGATTCAAAATAAGTTGTAAAGCCCTCATTAAGCCATAAATCCCTCCACGTGGCATTGGTCACTAAATTGCCTGACCAGGAATGGGCTAATTCGTGGGCGATAAGTGAAACCAAAGATTTGTCACCAGCCAAAACGGTTGGTGTAATAAAGGATAAGCGCGGATTTTCCATGCCGCCAAAAGGAAAGCTTGAAGGCAAAATAAGTAAGTCGTATGTTTCCCAATCGTACTTTCCATACAAGGCCTCGCCAGCTTTAATCATTTTTTCAGTGTCTTCAAATTCGTAAGCAGCCTTGTCTAGTAAAACTTTTTCTGCCCAAACACCACTGCGTGGTCCTATGGCTTTGTATTCAAGCTTGCCAACAGCCAATGCAATAAGGTACGACGGGATGGCTTGTGGCATATCAAAATAGTAAGTGCGAAATCGTTCATCAGCCTTGGGGTTGTTATAAGCACTCATCACTGCGCGTAAATTCTTATTCACTTTTATGGTGGCAGAATAAGTTTGACGCACTTGTGGAGTGTCTTGCAGTGGAATCCAACTACGTGCATGAATGGCTTCTGATTGAGAATAGAGAAACGGGTATTTTTTAGAACTGGTTTGTTGTGGTGTTAACCATTGTAAACCAGTAGACTCTGGCGATGTGAGGTATTCAATAATAATGCGGTCATTTTTTGGTAAGTCAATGATTAAAGCTTGCCCGAGCATTTTGTCTTTTTGTCCCATGTGCCATTTAACGGGAATTATGCCTCCTCGACCATTTGGTGTACCAATGTTAATGATGGTAAGATCCCGCGTGTCGAGAATCATTTCTTTGGCATTGGGGTTGTTTAGTTTGTACTGTATGGCATTGCGACCATGAATTATGTGGTTGTCAAAGTCGATTGATAAATTTAGATTGATGTGTGTAATAACCACATCATCCGTATTGGCAAAAGAGTGGTAATCAACACCAGCAACAATTTTTTTGGTCTTATGCACAGTGGTGGAACATCCGTAACTAAAAATTAGGAAGGTTAGAAACAATAGTTTGGTAGTTGATTTCATAAATAGTCTCAAATTGCAATGGCGACTATACTATCATAGTCAAAATAAAAGCCATAGTAAAAACCATAATCACGGGTATCAGCAAAGAGACGACAGCTATATCTTTGTATGATTGTTTGTGCGATAAGCCACAGATGGTTAATAAGGTAATAATTGCACCATTGTGAGGAAGGCTATCTAAACCACCAGATGCCATTGAGGCTAAACGGTGCATCCATTCGAGTGGAATTCCCGCAGATTGAGCCATTTGATTGTAGGTGTCGCCAAGTGCACCAAGAGCTATGGTTAATCCTCCTGAGGCAGAACCCGTTATGCCCGCTAGAACATTAATGGCAACGACTTCTGAAATCATGGGATTGCCTGGTGAAATGTTGACGACGGCTTCTTTAATAATGGCAAAAGCAGCTAATGAGGCGATTGTCACGCCATAACCCACTTCTGAACCAGTATTAAATGTTGGCAGCATAGAGCCCATGGCTCCATCTGTAAGTGATTTGTTTAGGTTGTTGAATTTTTTAAAGTTAATTAATAATACGGTGACATTTGCCGCAACTAAGGCGATTATCATGGACCAAATTCCAGTGAGTTTATTGACATTGATGTGCCCAAACTTATCCGAATTAAGGTAACTAACATCCCAACGAGGAATCAAAATTTCAGTAAAAAGGTAGTTTGTTAGGATGACAACCAAAATGGGTGTCATGGCTATCCAAAATGAAGGTAAGTTACCTTCTTCTTGTTCTTCTGGTTCATTGCTGTGGTTTTTGCCATAACCCAAATGAGCCAGAGTTTTTAAGCGATAATTAATCCATAAGACGCCCAACACCATAATGGTAAAGCCTGAGACCAAACCAACAATTGGAGCAGCATAAATGTTTGTACCAAAATAGGAGCCTGGAATGATGTTGTGAATTTGGTTTGTTCCCGGTAGGCAAGTCATGGTAAAAGTTGCACCACCCAGTGCCAGTGTGGCGGGAATTATTTGCTTGGGTAAATTGGCTTCTTTAAAAAGTGCCGCAGCCAGTGGGTAAACAGCAAATGCCACAACAAATACCGAGATTCCTCCATACGTCAATAAGGCACATGAGGTGACAATGGCAAGGGCGGAATGCTTTTTGCCAACAAACTTTATAATGGCAATGGCGATGGTTTTGGCAGAGCCTGAATCTTGCATCAATTTACCAAAAATGGCTCCAAGTAAGAAAATAGGAAAGTATTTGGCAATAAAACCAACCGCACCTTTCATAAACACCTGAGTATAAATAGCCATGACTTGTGAAGATTCCCCCGCAAAGACAACAGCAAACATTGCCAACAAAGGAGCCAATATAATGACAGAAACACCTCGATAGGCAAAATACATCAGCAACAATAAAGAAATAACAATAGCAACAACGCCCATACCATCCTCTGAATAATTAATGAACAAAGCATTATACATTATTACAGATGGTTAATAATCCCTTGAGTAAAATTAACTCAAGTCGTAGAATAAAGCCATGCAAAAATTATTCACTTATTTTCTTTTATCTCTTCTGTGTTCAGGTGTCTTTGCGCAACCTGAAAAAACGGAAGAAAAAACAGTTTCAGCTGAGATTCCTGTTATCACTGCTGTAACGAGTGCCGAACTTTATGAGGGCACTATTGAGCAAATCAAAAGCAAAATAGAGCAAAGAAAAAATTTGATAGATCAGTTAATTAAACAACTAGAGAAACAAAAAAATGACGTACTAGTCCAGATTGAAGTAGCAAAAAAGCAGTTGGAACGAGACGAAAATAATGCAGTGCTTGATAATTTAAGTAATCAAGAGATAAATAAAAACATTGCGAGCTTGCAACAAAAACAAGACACTATTATTGATTTAATTAATAATTTTAAAGACGTGCACTTTAAGCACGTGAGTTTGTTGCAAGAGATTGAAAATAAGGCAATAACCCGAGTTGATTTCAAAATTGAAGAGCCTTTTACTATTGAATCATTGGATAGACTTAATAATACCATTCAAGCATTACACCATTTACAAAAAACCACCAAAGATTTTGCCAAGCAAAATAACGAAAGACTTAAAAACCTAAAGGGTATACTCGATGATCTTATCGTCAGGTATACCATCGTAATTAAAGATAAAGAACAGACTTTTGAAGTGTATGAACTGTTAAGGACAATATATCTTTATCAAGCAGATTATGCCATATTGCATTTGAAGAAAAATAAAAACAAAAAGCAACTAGACTATATAGAGAATGAGCTTGCTACTAAACAGAAGCTGTTGCCTTTGGTGCTGGAAAAGCTGGAAATCAATAAGGACAGCCTTGATGAGGTGCAAAAAAAAGTTAGCAATGCCAAAGAAGACTTAAAGAAATTACTCAAAGAACACGAAAAACTCAACAAAGAATTTGATAAAAAATCACTTGAAGCGGAATTGGCTCTAGATAACATCGAAGTTAAATTAAAAAGCAGTGAGCAAGACAGTCCTTCACAGATTTTATTGCAACTGCAAAAGCTCCTGAATTTAAATAAAATTCAATACGTCTATTTCATAAAAAATTTATTGCAGCAAAAAGAACAAAATCAGCAGCTGCATTTGACTAATTATGAATTTCAGGCCGATTGGGCAAGTGCCTATCCTAACAAGAAATCACGACCTGCCGCCTTTAAAAAAATGGTGCTTAGTTGGCAAAATAAACTGGCTGAACAAAAAAACCTTACCGTAGAGAACAGTCAATTATTAGAGTCGCTTGGTCGTTCTTCTCTAGAAGTTAGCCGTTTGTTGCAACAAGATTTATTTCCAAAAAATAATACCAGTAGAATTACAAAAGCAAAAAAACAACTTGCTAAGCAATTAGAAAAGAATCAAAAAACCATACAGCGTTTGTCTTTGGAATTAACCAACAACAATGATTTTATTGCCGTGAGCACAGAAAAAAATGAACGAATCTTAGCCCTGCTATCGCAACAACTCAATAAACTGGATCAAATTGGGCAGTGGTTTGGAGATAAGTTTAAAGCTCAGTTTGAAAAAGTCAAAAAGGTGATTTATTATCCACTGGCTTCTTTTGGAGATACGGCTTTTACCCTAGCTATTCTTTTAAAAGTCTTGTTGTACATTATTTTAGGCTTTATCCTTTTACGCTTGTTTCGTAAATGGTTGACTGTCTTTTTAACAAAACGTACAAAGTTATCTGAAGGTGCATCACACTCAATATCGACATTGATTTATTATTTGGGTGGATTTTTAATCTTCTTGGCGGCTCTTTCAGCGGCTGGATTTAATCTCGGGCAAATGATGATAGTTTTTGGTGCCCTTGGTGTCGGTATTGGTTTTGGTTTACAGAATATTGCCAACAATTTCATTAGCGGTATGATTTTACTGGTTGATAGAACCTTGACCGTAGGTGATTCTATTTCTTTAAATGATGGTATTAATGGTAAAGTCATAAAACTGGCTATGCGCTATACTGTTATTCGTACCAATGGTGGCTATGATATTATTGTTCCAAACTCTGAATTGATTGCAAACCGCGTGACATCCATGACTTTTGATGATAATTATTTGCGCATCGAAATTCCTTTTGGTGTTTCTTATGATAGTGACCCTGAACAAATTAAAGAAATTACACTGGATGTTGCAAACAAGGTTAAACACACCATTAATCGAGAAAGTCAAAAATCAGCTGTTTTGTTCACAGGTTTTGGTGACAGTTCTTTGGATTTTGTTTTACGTGTGTGGGTATTTATCTATGACAGGTATCGCCCTTATGCGATTCGCAGTGATTATTATTTTAAATTATTCAAAGCCTTTAAAGAAGCAGGAATTGAGATACCATTCCCGCAACGCGATTTAAACATTAAATCTCCTAATCATTTACCATTTGTTTCTGAAAAAAAAGAAACCATAACCGAATCAAAAAAGAAACAGGAAAAATAGT
>JALSIL010000544.1 GCA_026990095.1 Lysobacterales bacterium | reverse complement strand
CCTGCCGATGTCAAAATCTGATGCGGATGACGATTTTTGTATAACCCAAATCCCGATATAGAACTTCAAATCTCAACCAAATCATCAATTGCTGATCAAAATATGGGTAAGGAGTTGAAGTTCTATATCGGAATTTGGGATTGAGATAAAACCTAGGCTTTCCTGAATTTGGCTGGTGTGGTTCCAACCAATTCCTTAAAAGCATTATAAAAATTAGATTGGGTTGAAAAGCCAACCTCTAAACCAATAGACAAAACCGAAGCTTTGGGCTGTAAGAGCAATAATTCTTTGGCGGCGTCAATGCGCAGTTTGCGTAAATATTGCGAAAACCCCAAGCCCAGTTTGGTGTTTAAAAGTTCGGATAATTGATGGGTGGTTAAATCTAATTCGCTTGCCAGTGTTTGTCTGTCCAAGTTGCTTTGTTGGTAGAGTTTGTCTTGTTTCATTAATTCCTCAAGCAGGGCAAGTTTAGCTCCGCAGTCAATAGCACTTAAGGTAGAGACAGCATAGGTTTGCTTAGCAACTTCAGAAACATTTTCAGAAAGTTTGGGTTGGGAACTAACCACCAATGCCACAATAAACAAGGCGATGCCGATGGCACTGGCATAGAATGAATAGAAAAGTTTTTGCGAAAACGGCATGGTTAAAGCAACAATCGATACCGCTATGGCAATAATAAAAACCATGGTTAATAAAATCAACTCGTTTTTAAACCCGCCTTTATGGGTGCGAAGGGCATATATGGTTTTGAGTAACCACAACAAATACAGTGAACCAATAATAAATGCCAGTGTAAATGTAAATTGTGGTTTGAGAATAAAAACTAAAACCAAGGGCACAAAATGCAACACATGAATGCGTTTAAAATCATCCTGAGCCTTTAAAACAGGTCGAGCATAAAAATAAAAACTGGGTGCAACCAGAATCAAAACACTTAAATACCAAGAAGAAAGCACACCAACAGAATAACCGCTAAGGTAACTAAAATGCTGAAGTTGTAATGCAGCTAAACACAGCATCAAAATAATGCCAAAAACTCGGGCAACCTTTTGATTCACATAAAACTCATGAGTAAAATGCGTCAGTATAAAAACTAACACATAAAAAACTGAAAAACCAGTTAATAAAATTCCAAGTAGCTGCATAAGTCTATTATGCAGCAATAAACTTTATTTTACAACACCACTAATACGGCAGGTTTGAAAAGCTGGATTGGTATCTAAAATGGTAAATTCACCCTGTCCCATATCGGCTTTTATTTGGCGTGTACCACTATTCAAAAAATAAGTTATTTCCAGATTGCCTTTGGATTGTAAAAACGAATCCCAACGCGTACCTGGTTCACGACAAACGATGGAACAACCCTCTTTTCCACAATGCACCACTTCTTTGTAAGTTTCTCGATTAGCAGCGGTTGCAAAAGACGATAAAAATAAACCTGCAATAAATAATAACTGTTTCATAGAACTCCCCTAATAATGTAAATAATAGATTCATTATAGGGAGCTGTGATGAATTAGCTGTTAATCAGCTTGGGGATTAAATGTGAACTTCATCACACTTTATTGACACTTCTTGTTAACCCTATGTTTTAAGTGAAATGATAACGATTATCATTTGCATTTCTGTATTGTACCTGTAAAATACCCATATACTAATTTGAAAGATGATATATGAACATGAAAAACACGATTTTTGCCTACCCAGTTATTTTTTTCATTGCATTTACTGCAGCAAGTTTCTCGGTGCTTGCACAAGAATTAAAACAGGAAAACAAAAAGATTAGAGACAAAAGCTTACCCATTGAATCCATAATGGTCATTGGCAAAAAAGAAAACATTAGTCATATACCTGGTTCTGCACAACTGGTAACAAAAGACGATATTCGCCAACAAAATTACGATGATATTAGTCGCGCCTTATTAAAAGTGCCTGGTGTTTATGTGCGTGAAGAAGATGGTTTTGGGCTATTTTCAAACATTAGTCTACGCGGGGTCGATACCACCCGCAGTGCAAAAGTGACGCTTATGGAGGATGGTATCATGGTTGCACCAGCCCCTTATTCTTCGCCTTCGGCTTACTATACACCAGCCGTAGGAAGAATGAATGGTCTGGAAGTCTTAAAGGGTTCCAGCCAGATAAAATACGGCCCACATACAACAGGAGGGGTGATTAACTATATCTCTACCCCTATTCCTAGTCATCAAAAAAGCTACCTGAAGGCAACTTTTGGCGACTTTAGTGAAAAAAGGGTTCATGCTTATACTGGCAAAAAGTTTGAGGCGAAAGCTGGTGAGTTTGGATTTATTATCGAAGGCTTCAAACGCAACAATGATGGCTTTAAAAGAATTGACGAAACAGTTGATTTTAGCCAGGGAGATAATACAGGTTTTGATAAAAAAGATACGCTAATAAAACTCTCGTGGAAACCTAATTCGCAAATACATCAACTGCTCGAATTTAAATACAGCTCTAGTAAGCTTAATGCTAATGAAACTTATTTAGGTCTTAACGAAACTGATTTTAATAACAACCCTTATCGCCGATATTCCGCATCTCGTTTTGACAATATTGATAGCAACCAGTCCCAAAGTTCCTTGCGCTATACTCTGAGTCCAGCTCAAAACCTTGATATAGTGAGTACTATTTATGCCACAAATTTTAAGAGAAACTGGTACAAACTTAGTAAAATTAATGGTCAAAAGCCTGCCTTGGTACTCGCATCACAAGGATTTTCATTGGATTGTGCTAAAGGTTTAGTGGCATGTGATTTTAATGTTAAAGCCAACAACCGCTCTTACAGTTCACAAGGGCTCGAATCGGTATTGTTTTATCGCTTTAATACAAACAACACTGCTCATGAGGTTACCTTTGGAGTTCGAAATCACAAAGACGATGTAACTCGCTTTCAATGGCAAGATACATACTTTCAAGACAGGCAAGGAAGCATTATCAATCGAATCAATGGCGTTCCTGGAGACGCAGGCAATCGATATCAGCAAACCAAAGCTTTAGCTTTTTATTTACAAGATAAATTTTCTTTCGGCAACTGGGTTTTTACGCCAGGTTTGCGCTACGAATTATTAGATCAAATTTCTGAGGATCCAAAAGGAACAGTGCAACCAGTAGGTGGCAACAAAGACCGAGATGGGTTCAATAGTTTTACCATGCAAGCCATGGGAATTGGTGTAACTTATGAGTTCAATACATCTTGGATTGGTTTTGCAGGAGTTCACTCAGGATTCTCTCCTCCTAGCCCTCGTGCAACTCGAAGTGGTCTGAACCCAGAAACAAGCACTGCAATGGAGTTGGGTATGAGATTTAGCAGTCTTTCACAAGCATTAGCAGCTGAGGCAACACTTTTTTACACTTCTTTCAACGATTTGATAGTGGTTGATAATGTGGGTGGTGTTGGTATGGGAGAGAGTGAAAATTTTGGTGAAGTCATTAGTAAAGGGCTTGAGTTTTCCTTACAATACGATGCAGGTATAGCCAATGATTGGAGCCTGAATAACCCTTATTACTTCAATGCAACCTATTCTAATGCCATCCAACAAAATGATGCTCGTTCAAGCGATGCAGAATCTATTTTTAGTTTTGGTAGAAAAGGAAACAAAGTTCCTTATATTCCAGATTTGACTTATAGTTTCGGTGCGGGGCTGGAAGGAGAAAAATGGAATGCTTTTATAACCAGCAGTTACGTAAGCTCAACATTCACTAGTGCCAATAATGTTACTGAAGCCATCAACGGAGATGGAGTGGCAGATATACGCTTTGGCAAAACTGACGATTACTTTATTATGGATTTATCAGCACAGTATTTTATCAACGATAAACTAACCCTGTTTTCTGGCGTACAAAATTTATGGAATAAAAGCTATGTTGTTTCACGCCAACCCGATGGTCTTCGAGGCGGTATGCCTCGTTTTGCATATATTGGGTTCGAAATTGAATTTTAATAAATTTAAGCAATGATATAAAGTTCCTTTGAGCAACTTCTCTATAAAAAAACTGCTAAATTCAAATGCTTCTCATAAATCCATTAATTGACACTCTTTGTGTCGAAAACAGCCGACTTCATGGTCATTAGTCATGCCTGCTGCTTGCATAAGGGCGTAACAAATAGTTGAACCAATAAACTTAAAGCCTCTTTTTTTCAAGTCTTTACTCATGGCATCCGATATGTGCGTGGTAGCAGGAATGTTTTTTAGGCTGGTAAAGTTGTTTTGGATAGGTTTGTTATCGACAAACTGCCAAATGTATTTATCGAAACTGCCAAATTCTTGTTGAACTTTGAGAATTTGTTGAGCGTTGTTACGTGTTGAATAGACCTTTAAGCGATTGCGAATTATTTTAGGGTCTTTTAAAATTTCATCCAACTCTGCATCGGACATTTTTGCCACTAAATTAATATCAAAATTTTTAAAAGACTCTTGATAACCTTTGATTTTTTTAACAATTGTGCGCCAGCTCAAACCTGCCTGAGCACCTTCTAAAGTAATAAACTCAAACCATAAAGCATCGTCATGGATAGGAACACCCCATTGCTTATCATGGTAATGGGTATCTGTCTCATCACCTAAACACCAAGTGCAACGTTGTTTTTCTGACATAATTTACTTTCCGTTTATAAAAACACCATTATATCTTGAGATAAGGGTAAATACCGTTATCATGTTTCACTTATGAAAAAATTAATTCCAAAGTTCTTTAAACTATTATCCGTGCTAAGCCCTTATTTGTCCGCAAAATTGGCAACGAAGCTGTTTACTCACCCTCGAAGAAAACCGCGCAGTGATGAAGAAATGCAATTTTTATCGACGGGTAAACAAATAACATTTAAGTCTGGACGAAAAGCCCGTATTTGGGGAAAAGGAAAGGTCGTGTGGTTGATTCATGGTTGGGAATCTCGTGGATCTACTTTTTATAAACTCATTCCAAAACTTGTTGATATGGGCTATCAAGCCGTTGCGTGGGATGGTCCTGCGCATGGTGACTCTGCTGGTAAATATTCCAGCGTGCCTGAAAATGCCAAAGCCTTAGCACAAGACTTAAACCAAGAGTTGCTTGAAAAACCAGTGGCTTTTATTGGGCACTCTTTTGGTGGGGCGACAATATCCGTATTGGCAAAACTATATGATTTGCCAAATAAGCTTGTGCTTGCCTCTGCACCCACTCAAATTCAAAATGTTTTCACCAACTTTGCCAAACTCATCAAACTTTCTGTCAAAGCAACCACTATTTTTATCGCACAGGCAGAACGAAAAACAGGTTATTCACTCCAAGAGGTCAGCTTAACTCACAATGATTTAAGTGTAAAAAGCGAGGTTTTGATTATTCATGATGAAGCCGATGATGTTATTCCTTATGGTGATTTTATCGCTTTAAAAGAAGCTTGGAAAGGCGGTAATTTTATTACCACTCAAGGTTTAGGTCACCGTTTAACGATTAAGGATGATGAAATTTTGGGTAAAATAGTGAAGTTTATTAATAGTTGACCAACAATAAACAATAGTATTGTTAACTACAATACACACTGTACAAGACTATGATTATTAATGTTTCTGAAGCAAAAGCCAAATTATCGCAATTAATTGATATGGTGTATCATGGTGAAAAAGTTGTTATCGCTAAAAACAACTTGCCAATTGTTGATCTTGTTATTCACCAACCAACAGGAAAGAGAAAACTGGGTCTACTTGATGGGATGGTTGATATTCCAGATGATTTAATGGAAGAGAATGACAATATTAATGCCATGTTTTACGGGAACGACAAGTGAAAATCATCATTGATACACACATTTTTCTTTGAGCTATATCTGATAACTCTAAACTAAATCAAAAACAATACCGAGCTATACAAACACTTAGCAATACCATATACCTTAGTTCGATTAGCGTTACAGAATTAATGATTAAATCATCAATAGAAAAACTGACTATAAATATTGACCCAATAGCAATAGCCAAAGAATCAGGTTTTAACTTATTAGATTACAATGCAGATGATACTTGTGTGCTCAAAGACCTGCCTTTTCATCACAAAGACCCTTTTGATAGAATGCTTATCTCACAAGCGATAAACCGAAAGTATAAAATAATGACCGCTGATAATAAGTTCAATGATTACGATTGTCAGCTGTTTAAAAATTAAACACGTTGTCAGAAAACAGAATAACTTTTATTGCCTTAGTTGATGCTTATTGTGAAAAACAAACACAAAAGAATTTAATCCAAGCAATCAAAAATCTTTAAAGCCCGATTGTTAATATTTGGGTTTTAAAGAGAAACGAATTTATTTTAGAATCTTATTAATGGTTAATATGTCTTTTTCTGATAAATTTCCAGCCGAACGCTTTAACCCAAGATATTGGATAAAATAATCGTATTTAGCTTTAGAATAATCACGTTGGGCTTGGTATAAGCTGCGTTGTGAGTTGAGTACATCCACAATTGTCCGTGTGCCGACTTCATAACCTGCTTCGGTGGCTTCTAATCCACTTTGGGCAGAAATCATTGCTTGTTTTCGTGCTTCAACACTGCTTTTTGCAGCCAATGTTCCGTGATAGGCGTTACGCACTTTGCGGATGACACTGCGGCGAGCTTGCTCGTACCTATCCATCGCTGCTTTGTGGTTGTGCACCGATTGCCTAACTTGTGATTGAGTTCTTCCACCAGAATAAATAGGCAAATTAAAGTTTAGCGAGATAGTGTTGGTCTCAGATGTTCTGTCAGTTTCAAAAACGTCTACAACAAAACCACCTGGATTATCTGGATCGGGTCGAGATTGAGAAAAGGTTGCATTTGGATTTAATGAGTGGTTGCGTGAGAGGCTAAGACCCACTGTTGGAAAATGCCCTGCACGACTGACTTGAATTTGTTTTTCGGCAATTTCAGCATTGAGTTGTGCTGCAGCAAGATCTGGGTTGTTTGCAATAGCTTGTTCCTGATAAACATCCATGGTTTCAAGGTTAAATGTATTGTAGTCTATATCGTTGGGCACAGGACTTAATTCAGTGTAGTATTTTTGAGTTATTTCAAACAAGGCCTCTTTGCTATCATCCAATTGGTTTTTTGCAAGAATGACAGAAGCGCGTGCACCATCGTATCGTGCTCGTGATTCATGCACATCGGTAATGGCAGCTAACCCCACTTCAAAGCGTTGTTCGGCTTGGTCGAGTTGCCTTTGAATGGCTTTTTCTTCCGCTTTAGAAAAGGTTAACGAATCTTTGGCTCCAAGAACATTAAAATAACTTTGTGCAACACGCAATATAAAGTCTTGGTATTGTGTGTCGTAATCAGAGACAGATTTTAAAACTTGCAGTTTAGAAATTTTATAGTTTCCGTAGTTTTTGTGGTCATAGATGGATTGATTAACGCCAATATTCCACCCTTCAGTATTAATGTCAAAGGTTTGAAAAGGAATAAGACTGCCGCCAGTTTCTGTATCACCCTTGGTTTTATTCCAGCCGCCACTGGCTTGAGGCAAAAAGGCAGCAAAAGCCTGCTTCTTTCCTTCACTGCTAGCATTTAAGGTGTTTTTAGCAGCAGATAATTGTGGGTCATGTGCTTGGGATTGTTTAAAGACTTCGGCTAAGTCTGCACTTAATGCAGAAAAACTAAGGGTTAAGGCACTAAGGCTTATGGCTATTTTTTTCATAATATTTTTTTGTTATAATTCAAATATTGTTTTATCTTCAAGTGTCTGTAAAGGTTTGACAACCGTTTCAAATAAAGTTTCAACCTGTGCTTGTCCTTCGGTGCTTTTTGTAATGAGGCAAGCCGTCATAATTGGATAAGTGCCAATAATAGCAAATATTTTCCCGTTTTGTTTAATGTTTTCAAGTAAGAATTTAGGCACTTCCTCAAATGAACCTGTAGCAACGATACTATCGTATTTATAGGTTGAATTGAGGTTGAATACATTGTTTGTTTCACATTTAACATTAGTTATATTAGCTTCTGCTAATTTTTCAAGAGCTGAATCGATGAAATCTTGATGAATATCAATACTGGTAACATGTGCAGAGGATAAAGCCAACAAAGCTGTCATGTACGCACTGCCTGTGCCAATTTCTAAAACTTTCTCATTGCCTATTAAGTTTAATGATTGCAAAATACGGCCCTCTAAAATAGGTTTCATCATGTATTGCTCATGCCCCAAAGGAATTTCTAAATCGCTAAATGCAAGTTTTCTGTGCTCAACAGGAACAAACTCTTCACGTTGTAGTTTGCGCATAATGTTGATAATATCTGGACTGACAAAGTCCCATGTACGAACTTGATTGAGCAACATGTTTTCTCTGGCTGTATTAAAATTCATTGTTTTCACCTAATTTTTGGTTCTTTGTGGCAATTATCTCTATAATTGCTCGCAGAAAATTTATTTAACAAATAGTGGGTGCATAAGTTACCTTATAACTATTAATAACACAATGGGCTAAAAGTCACTAATGCATCAAAAACAATTAACAGAACTGCTGGTTAATGGATTAGCACAGCTTAAATTAGACAGCTCTAAAGCCCACCAGCTTATCGACTATGTTTTGCTGTTAGAAAAGTGGAACAAAACCTATAACATAACCGCTATTCGTGACCTCAAGCAGATGGTTATTTTACACCTGATTGACAGTGCGTCAGTTTACCGCTATTTAAAGGGAAACTCAATCATTGATGTCGGAACAGGTGGTGGAATACCCGGAATCATCTTTGCTATTCTTAATCCTGAGCTAAAAATAACTTTATTGGATAGCAGTCAAAAGAAAACCCGATTTTTACGTTTTGCACAAAGACAACTAAAAATAGCCAATGTGACAGTTGTTTGCCAAAGAGTTGAAAAATTTCAAGCCAACAAACCCTTTGATGTGGTAATATCACGAGCTTTCACTGAAGTTGGAAATTTTTTAAAGTTATCGGGTCACTTGTGTGCTGATTCAGGACAGATGCTGGCAATGAAAGGCCCACGGATAGAATCTGAAAAAAATGCACAAGAACAAGGCTTTGAATTGGTGCAAGATATTGACGTGAAGGTGCCTTTTTTAGAGGCACAAAGACGATTATTGGTATTTAATAAATTATGAGTAAAAAGACAAAAGTATTGGCTATTGCCAACCAAAAAGGAGGCGTGGGAAAAACAACGACCAGTGTAAATTTGGCAGCGGGTTTAGCCCAACTAAATAAGTCAGTCTTGCTTATTGATTTAGATCCACAGGGCAATGCCACCATGGGTTGTGGCATTAATTCACGCGAAGTGCAACCCAACGCCTGCGATATGTTGTTGCAAGAAGACAACATTAACAACCTCATTTTACGTGCTGAATCTGCTCAGATGGATGTTATTGGTTCAAACACAGATTTAACCGCTGCAGAATTAGAGTTGA
>JALSIL010000543.1 GCA_026990095.1 Lysobacterales bacterium | reverse complement strand
CCACCGCATGGTAAGCACCATCGGTAATAGTAAATTTAATGTCTGTACAAGGATAACCAGCTAACACGCCTTCTTGCATTAATGACTCAAAACCTTTTTCAATTGCGGGGAAATATTCTTTTGGTACATTACCACCTGATACGGTTGATTCAAATTCGTAACCAGAACCTGTTTCACCTGGTTCAATAATGTAGTCTATTTTACCAAATTGACCCGCACCACCTGATTGTTTCTTATGCGTATACGTGTCTTCAACTTTACGAGTAATCGCTTCACGGTAAGCAACCTGTGGAGCACCAACCTCTACATCAACACCGTAAGTTCGTTTTAAAATATCAATTTTAATATCTAAGTGTAACTCACCCATGCCTTTAAGAATGGTTTCACCAGAATCGTCATCGGTTTCCACTTGGAACGATGGATCTTCTTTAATCATCTTACCAATGGCATTGGATAATTTTTCTGACGCCGCTTTATCTTTAGGACTAACTGCCATTGAGATAACAGGATCAGGGAAAACCATTGGCTCAAGTGTCGCAGGATCTTTAGGATCACAAAGTGTATGCCCTGTTTGGACGTTTTTCATGCCCAAAACAGCAACAATATCACCAGCTTGTGCGCCTTCTAATTCGATTCTGTCATCGGCGTGCATTTCAACAATACGACCTATTCTTTCGGTTTTTCCCGTAAAAGTATTTAATACTTGCATGCCTTTATCCATTTTGCCTGAGTAAATACGAATAAATGTTAAGGCACCAAAACGGTCTTCCATAATTTTAAATGCTAAGGCACGTAATGGACGATTCACATCAACTATGGCTAATTCACCCGTTTCATTACCATCTAAATCCACTTCTGGCTGCGGCTTAACTTCAGTTGGGCTTGGTAAATAATCAACCACAGCATCCAATACATTTTGCACGCCTTTATCTTTAAAGGCTGAACCACAATAAGTCGGAAAGAAATCCATTGTGTTAGTTCCTTTACGAATACAAGCTTTGATAACTTCCATTGAAGGCTCTTCGCCTTCTAAATAAGCTTCTAATGCTTCATCGTCTTGCTCAAGAGCGGTTTCAATGAGTTTTTCACGGTATTCTTCAACTTTGTCTACCATATCAGCAGGCACATCCTTGATTTCAAAATCAAGATTACCAGAATCTTCCCAGATATAAGCTTTACGCTCTAATAAATCCACTACGCCGACAAACTCATCTTCGATACCAATAGGCAACACCATCACTAAAGGGTTGGCACCCAATACATTTTCAACTTGATCAACAACGCGGTAAAAATCAGCTCCTATGCGATCTAATTTATTAATGAAAATAACGCGAGCAACCTCAGAGTCATTAGCATAACGCCAGTTGGTTTCTGACTGAGGCTCAACACCACCAGACCCACAAAAAACACCAACACCACCATCAAGTACTTTTAATGAACGATAAACTTCCACAGTAAAGTCAACGTGACCTGGAGTATCAATAATGTTTAAGCGGTGATCTTTCCACATGCAACTGGTTGCAGCTGACTGAATAGTAATACCGCGTTCACGCTCTTGATCCATGAAGTCAGTTGTAGCCTCGCCATCATGCACCTCACCTGTTTGGTGAATTTTACCTGTTAACGCCAAAATACGCTCTGTAGTTGTGGTTTTACCAGCATCTACGTGAGCGAAAATTCCTATATTTCTATATTTTGATAAATCTGTCATAATCGTTCATTCTTATTTAATTTTTTATAAATTTGCGCGCACACCAAAGCACTCACAAATATTGCGAGGACGCATCATACTTGATTATTCGATTAAGGTTAAGCAATTATTGAGTTTGAAGGAAATAATTTAGCTAAAAAACGGATTTATAGGCTTTAAAAGCTCTTGACGCACGCTAAATTGGATTGTATTTGTAATTAACCACCAGATTTCGCCCAGATGTTTTGGCATCGTACATGGCGTGATCGGCATCTGATAAGAGTTTTGAATAGACATACCCTGAAGTATTTGTTGAGGTGACTCCAAAACTCGCCGTAATGACAAAATCATGACCTGTGGAACTTGAATCAATATTCTCAATCATTACTCGGCATTCCTCTGCAAATTCTGACAATTCTTCACTGCTTGAATCTCGCATTATTATGGCAAATTCTTCACCGCCAATCCTGCCAATGGTAACTTTATCATTTTGTACTAATTGGCATTGGCTAATGGTTTTTTTAATCACCCAATCTCCTTTTAGATGTCCGTACTTATCGTTAATGCGTTTAAACTTATCCAAATCAAATATTGCTAAGGCTACGGATTCTCCCTGTTTTTTTGATTGTAACAAAAGCTTTTCGGCAAAATCTTTAAAGCCTTTGCGGTTATAGATACCCGTCATGTTATCGGTTTCAGATAAATGCTTATACATTTTTTGAATTCTCCGATTACGAAAACTCCAAAGCAATATAAAACCGACTAGCGACAGTAAAAACAATATGAGCAATTTTTGGTTTGTTGCTTTTTTTTCAGTTAAGGCTTTTTCCAGCAATAATACTTTGTTTTTATTATTTAAGTGCTTTATTTGTTGAGTTTTAGCAAGGTTGTTATGTTTGACTGTTTGAAATGCCATTACCTTTGCTTGCTCCTGATTAAAAAATAAGGCTTGAGCTTTATTTTTCATTGCTAAATATTTGTAAGCCATTTCATAATTACCATCATTCTGATAAAAGCTTTCAAGCAAACCAAGCACTTGAAGTTTTTGTTTTGTATTGCCTATTGTTTTGCTCGAACCCAATGTGAGTTCTGCAAATTTTAAAAATTTTTCATCGTTGCCTAAACTATAATATATTTGTGCAAAAAGACTGTCTTTTATGCTTATTAAATTTGCATAACCCGTGCCATCAATTTGATTTTGATAGGAGAGAACTTCATCTAGCACTGACTTAATGACGGAGTAATTTTTTGTGTTTTGATTTGCCTTGAAATCCAACCAATCTAATCGCAGCAAGTTACTGTAAATAAAAACTTCAGCTTTTTCACAAAAGGCGATAGCCTTTCTTACATCCTTTTCTTTAACATCATCTGGGTTGGATTTAATCGACAACCTCAAAACATTAGTTTTGGCAGCACATTTTAATGCATTATTTGCATCACTGCTAAGCAACAACTCAGAAAACTTCATGCTCAAGTCATTCTGGTTAACCAAACGATAGACCAATGCAGCTCTTGAATACACGCTGTAAATCAGTTCTTGATCATCAATGTTTTTAATGTTTTCAATTGCATAATCTAAGCGATTTATTGCCATCTCAAAATCCTTGGAAATAACATATAAATTTGCCAATAAAGCCGAATACCTAATTTTATTAGGAATACTATCGCATTTTTTAAAACCAGATTCTAAAGAACTCTTCGCCTCACTATATTTCCCTTTTAGACCTAGATTGTAAGACTTTAGGAAATGAAAATAACACGATTGTGGCTCATTCATTTTTGTTGTTAACAAAGACAATTCACCCAAGTGTTTTTGAAAGTTTAAACTGTCAGAAGTCTTAACCTTATTTGCCACACTTAACAATGAGTCAATATTATTTTCTAAGTCTGGCTTGGCATGATTAATCGGATTACTGTTTTGTTTAACATTCTGAGAATACCCCTCAATGCTAAAAAATATCATTAACCAAAATACAGCAACTCCTTTTTTGTATAATCCAATCATGATGAGATAATTGCTTGACAACCCTATTTAATTTGCCTCGCGTTTTTCTTCTTCATCTTCCTTACCATCATCATCTTCTTTATCAGGATCATCGCGTTCTGGAAACTGCCCACAAATCAAATTTGAACTTGTGGCGATAATTTCGGTTAATATTTCTGGTTTAAGTTCTGATTCAGTTAATAACTCCTCTAAGCTACTAAATTCTTTTAAAGAAGTGTTCTGCCCTATGGCTTCTAATGTTTTTACTAGCTTCATTTCCAATCCCCATTTTATTATTGTCTATTTATACTAGTCGAAAGTTAATAATCAATCAAGTTCTCATTTTGTTTAATTGGTTATTTGCTAATAAATTACTTTTTTTGGTGGAATTACTACGGTTGTTTTTAATGCAATGGTATAAGATGCTAATTCAAACAATCTAATCCTTTCAATTCGTGGCTTTTCGATTGGTAATATAGCACATTCATATAAAATCACTTCTTGTTCTTCTTTATAATACTTCAGCAATGCATTGACCAGTACTTGTATATCAGTATTTTCAACTGAAAATCTTGCTAAACTTCTATCGCCAACGACACCAACTTGCCATAAAACAACATAGCTAGAAGTATCTATTTTTTTGTTTTTAAAAAGAAATTGAGTCGCCTCATAGTGAATGCAACCATAAGTACCTGGATCTATGGCTAAATCTGCATACAAACAATCTTCGGCAGAAATTCCGGGTTCCATATGCGCTTTATAACCCTCTAATCGTGCTTGCTTAATGGATTGATGTGGAGGCCAGGAAAACACTCCAGGATGTCCATAAAATGCACCGCACACTTTTTTGCCTTTTCGCACCTCACTCATGATAACTTCCACCATTTTTTTATAGGTTATCATGCGCGATGTACCCTCTTGGTAATACTGTTGAAGACTAAGTACATTATCATTCATAGTCTCAACCCACTGTTCAACCAAATTATTGGAAGCCGCAACAAAAACGATATCCGCTTTTTCGATATAGCTTCTGGAAATCGGAGTAATATGAGCTCCTAAAGTCATTCCTAGCCCAACATTGACTAAGCTTCCCTTTTTATTCATTAAGAGACCTTTGCATAACTATATGGCGAAAGAAAAAATAGAGATAATTTGCCAGATTGAGTTAAAAATTGAAGGTAATAACCAGTTATTGGCGACATTTTTTGCGAAAAGCTGGTGAATTTAATCATTTTTTACTCGTCACTATAGTTATACAAAGGTCTCTCATTAATTAACTCCCACTTAATTTTTATTCTGTTGCACGTTTCGTCTAAATACTCAGCAATTGATACAAAGTTTAATTTTTGATTCGCTTTATTCGCAGCTTTATTGCCTTTTTGACAGATTGCAATAATTTTATTAACACCAAGCTTTGTAAAAGCCTGATTGATTAATAATTTTTTAGCACAATGCCCAATACCCAACCCATGAAATTTTTCTTTTAAAACAATACCAATTTCAACCGTTTTAGGTGTTTTTTGATTCCACCTTAAACCAACAACACCCAACTTTTCTTGAAGTATGTTCTTTTTTATGACGTATAATTTTAACTTTGGCACAGGTTGTGACATTATTTTTAGGGTTAAATCAAAACTTTCATCCGACTCATTGCGAGTCAAAGGTGTCGTAATGTATTGCATTAACGACTCATTAGAATATAATTGATAATAGAAATCACGATCTTGTTCTGACAATAAATGCAGAGACAAGTCATGGGATTTAATCATTGATGAGCCTCTCTGCTTCGGCTAAATCCACACTCACTAATCGTGAAACACCAGGTTCTCGCATGGTCACACCATTGAGTTGGTTGGCAATTTCCATGGTGACTTTATTGTGCGAAACAAATAAAAATTGAACCTTATCCGACATTTCCTTAACCATTTGCGAGAAGCGACCAACATTGGCATCATCCAATGGCGCATCTACTTCGTCCAACATACAAAAAGGCGCTGGATTAAGATTGAATATTGAAAATACCATTGAAACGGCTGTTAGTGCTTTTTCACCGCCCGAAAGCAGTTGAATATTGGATATGCGCTTGCCTGGAGGTCGTGCCATAATTGACACACCAGTGGTAAGCAAATCATCACTTGTTAATTCTAGGAAACAATGCCCACCTCCAAACAATTTAGGAAACAACACCTTAATGTTGGTGTTTATCGCCTCAAACGTGTCTTTAAAAAGCGTGCGGGTTTCTTTATCAATTTTGCTAATGGCTTTTTCTAGCGTTTCTAACGCTTCAACCAAGTCATCATTCTGCTTATCAAGGTATTTTTTACGTTCACTTTCTTCTTCATATTCTGAAATAGCAGCTAAATTGACAGGTTCTAATCGCACAATACTGCGTTCTAAACGCTCCATTTCTTCTTGTTTAAAGTCACTGCCTTGCCCTTCTTGAATCTCAGCAAGCACCACTTCTGGGTCAAAGCCTTTTTCTTGAATTTGTTCCAAATAGCTCTCGGCTTTAAGTTTATTGCTTTGTTGTTCTAATTTGGCATTTTCAAGTTTTGTGCGTGCGTGCTCTATACTGGCATTGTGGTCGCTGCGCTGGCGTTCAAGAATCTCAAGTTCTGCTTGACAGGCTTGAGCTTCTTGACGTAAGTTGTCGCGTTTTTTTTCAGTTTCAATACGCTTGTCTAGCAACAAATCCAATTCTTTTTGCTTTTCATCTATTGGGTTAGAATCTTGCGACAATTGTGCAATCAGATTACTCTTGCGTTGCGACAAACGTTCACAATGCTGTTCTAATCGCTCAATTCCCCTTTGAGAAGATGCCACTTTGCTCTCAAGGGATTGCAGCAATAATTTTTGTTGGTAATAAAAACTTGAAGCCTCTGACAAGGTTTTCTTTGCCAGTTCTTTTGTACTAACCAAGTCATGTTGATTGCGTTCTTGGGTTTGTTTTTGGTCTTCTAACTCTTTGGCAATTTCTATTGCTTCTTCGAGTTGACCTCTTGCTTTTTTAACACTGGCTTCATCAATCTCAATTTGCACTTGCAATTGTTCGGATTCCGTATTGATTTGAATATTGCGTTGTTTTATTTGTTCAATCTTATGGCGTTTTGATGAAATATTGGCATTCAGCTCAGAAACGCGTCTATGCCCCATATTAACATCCATTTGCAATTGCTCTTTGAGTGCCTCAAGTTGAGAGATGCTAGTCCGCAAGCTTTCAATTTCTTCAACCGTTTCCTCTATAGTCAGCTCCAATACTTCAATTGACTCATCCAAATCTTTGAGTTCTTTTTGACGCAATAAAAAACCTCCTTCTGTTTCTCCCGCAATGGTCTTAATCCAATTTTTACCAACCATTATGCCATCTGCGGTAATGCTGCACTGCCCTTGATTGAGTTTATTTCTATTTTTTAATGCCAAAGACAAATCATCAGAAACAAAAATAGAATTAAACCACTCGTAAACCACATCAGGTGCTTTGACCATTTCAGATAAGCTGCCTTTGATGGGTTTGATTTTTCCATGAGTATTATCAGCAAAGGTTAACTGACCAAATTGCCAATCTGTTAATGCTTTCTCAATTTCATATTTCCTTTGGGGTACCAACGCTTGTAAACGATCACCTAAAGCCGTTTCCACTGCTTTTTCCCAACCGTCATTTACTTCTAATAATTGCGATAGTTTTTTGGCATCTTTCAAGTTGTTCTCATCAAACCATTGCTGCACTTCTTGATTGTCATCACTCATTGCGGCTTGTTGCAAGGCTTGCAAGGAACCACGACGCCCTTTGGATTGATGCAATTGCATTTGTTGTTGATTGAGTTTATCTTGACTGGTACGCAGTTCGAGCTTTTTTCTTTCTTGCTTTTCTTTTGTTTCTTCTAACTTTTCAACTTTATCTTCTTGAGCAAAGTTTTGTTCTTCTTGTTTGAGTTCTAGCTCTTCGAGTTCTTGTTCTAAGGGTTTGGCTGTCGCATCGGAGGATTCTTTTTGTAAAGTTTGAAAACGGTCTGCTTGACGTATCAATTGTTGATCTAAACTGGCTATTTTGGTTTGTTCCACCTCCACTATGCGGTTCTTTTCAGCAATTTGTGAGACCAAATCATTCCAACTGCTCTGCCAATCCAACAACTTATCTTCTAGTGTTGAAAAAGCCTCTTGCTTTTCTTTAACCTTAAGTTCTGCTTCTTGCAATTGTGGCTCAACCTTTTTCAGCTCAAGTTGTGCATTACCTAAATCAAGTTTATCTTTTTCTAACTGTTCCTGACTGATAGAAAAAGCCTCTTCTGCTTCTTGCAACTCTGTTTGCAAACGCTGTGATAAAGACTTTGTGTGACTGATAAACTGTTCAATCTTGCCAATTTCAGTGTTAACCGCATACAATTGTTCTTGCACTTTATTGCCTTTATCTTGCAGCACGTGGTGGGTGATTCGTTGTTTTTCAATGTGCGTTTCACTGCCTGTTAAACTGGTTTTAATTTCTTCAAGGGCTAAATCAAATTCGGTAACAACTTCTGTGGAACGTGAGGTTCTGTCGTGCCAATTTTTCCACTTGAGACTTAATAGCTCAACTTCCATAACTCGAAATTTTTCTTTTAACCCTTTGTATTTTTCAGCATTTTTAGCTTGGCGGTGCAATTTATTAATTTGCTTACCAATTTCAGCTCGCAAATCATCCAATCGTTCAAGGTTTTCACGGGTACGTTTTATACGTCGTTCGGTATCGCGGCGACGTTCGCGGTACTTTGATATGCCTGCGGCTTCTTCGATATAACCACGTAATTCTTCTGGTTTGGACTCAACAATGCGTGAAATCATGCCTTGTTCAATAATGGCATAACTGCGAGGACCCAAGCCAGTGCCCAAAAACAAGTCGGTAATGTCCTTTTTTCGGCATTTGGTGCGATTCAAATAATAAGCCGATTGCCCATCACGCGAGACTTGTCTTTTTACCGATATTTCGTTGTATTTAGCAAATTCGCCCGTGACTTTACCATCAGTGTTATCAAAAACCAGTTCCACCATCGCGGTTCCAACAGGTTTACGAGCACTTGAACCACTGAATATGACATCTGTCATAGAAGCACCGCGTAACATTTTGGCAGATGCCTCACCCATTACCCATCGAACCGCATCAATGATATTTGACTTGCCGCAACCATTGGGTCCCACCACACCAATTAAGTTTGATGGCATGAGAAATTCTGTTGGGTCTACAAATGACTTAAATCCAGCTAATTTTATCTTGGTTAATCGCATATTGACTTGCTATTCCTTTTTTAATTGTTTAAGGTGCACATTTTTTAAACGGTACATTATGCCATGACTACAACCGCAAGCAAAGACTTAGAAACATTTGTTAACCCACAAAAAGACAGAGATTACACAATTTCTATCCGAATCCCCGAATTTACTTGCCTTTGTCCTAAGACTGGACAACCTGATTTTGCCACTATTTACCTGGATTACACACCAGATGAGCTCTGTGTTGAGTTGAAATCATTAAAACTATACGTGTGGTCATTCCGTGATACAGGTGCTTTTCATGAAGCCGTAACCAATGAAATTTTAGACGACCTCGTCAAAGCCACCGACCCTCGTTGGATGAAAGTACGCGTTGAGTTTATGGTTCGCGGTGGAATTTATACCGATGTAACCGTTGAACACACTAAAAACAAATAAACCAACAGGACTATGAAGTCTTGGCTTTATAAACTGAGACTTCTTTGCAATTTATTTAACGTTT